>CAYLJC010000501.1:0-214 GCA_964383345.1 uncultured Akkermansia sp.
GAGGACCGCCGTTGCGGGAAAAGGACGGATTCATTTCAAAAAAGTTGTCGTGCGAGAGCCACTCGTGGAAACCCATCGCTCCGGGATTCACCGGCGACTCCGACTTGACCGTACCCACGTGCCATTTCCCGAAATGACCACAATGATACCCCGCCCGGGCCAGGATCGCCGCCGACGTGATCTCCTCGGGGCGGACCGACCAACCCGGCGCAAA
>CAYLJC010000501.1:224-2832 GCA_964383345.1 uncultured Akkermansia sp.
GGTGACGCCCCGTCAGGAAACTCGCCCGCGTCGGCGAGCAACTCGGATGGGCCGCGTAGAACCGATCCAGCCGCACTCCGGTCGCCGCCATCTCGTCGAGCACCGGTGTCTTCACGTGGGGATGGCCGTTGTAGCCGGTTTCCTCCCAACCGTGGTCATCCCCCATCATGAGTATGATGTTCGGCAAAGGCTCCGCAGCAACGAGATGTGCCACCCCCAGCAACACACCAACAGGAAGGAGAATTTTCATAAGAATCACATCGAACTCGCTTTGGATGCGGAGGTCAAGCCTTTCTCATGGCGGTGTCCGCTGGCCCGCGACCCTACTCCGCCGGTGCGACATTGGGAGTTTTCCACTTCAGCTTCGCCACCCAGATGCGGTTGTCCGCGCCCCGGGCCACCAGCGGAGCGGGATCGGAGTAGTTCGGCCCGAGTCCCTGCATCCACTCCGTCACCGTCACCCAGGTTTCCTCCGGACCGACCTCGGTGACCCCGAAGTTGCCCAGCCTGGCGCCGCGCTCGGGAACGAGAACCTGCTCGCTCGCCCGGATCACCTGAAGTTTTTCCGGATCGACCCGGGCGATAAAAAGAGGAGCGCGGTGGCGAGGGATGTGGTCGTTGTTGGCACCGCGCCGGGTATAGACCAGAAAAAGCGCCTCGCGGTGGGCGACCCAGTGCTGCTGGGTGTTGTAGCTGCCGAGATCGGTTCCGTCGTCAAAGGTCCAGCGCACCGGTTCGGAAAATTGCTGCCCGTCGTCACTCACCGAGACGTAGCCGTGGTCGTCGTTGCGCATCGTCAGGTAAAAGCGTCCGCCCTGACGAACCAGCGACGGCTCGTAGAGACCGCGTTTCACCGGAATCGTCATCTCGTCGCCGTGTCCGAGATAGGTGAGTTCGCTCCCGTCAAAGGCACAGCGCAGCACCGTCACCGAATGGGCCGGATCGTCGGGAACCTTGTAGTAAATCGGCAAGAGAATGGTGCCGTCGGCGAGATCGACCCGCTGCACACAACCCGCTCCGGCGTTTTCAAATCTCGGTTCGTCGGGCATCGCCAGGATCTGCCAGGGCGACCACTTCGCCTCCGCCGCATCGTAGACCGCGTAGGCCGTCCCCCGCGGACGCACCTTCCTCACCGCGTTGTCCTGATAGACCACGGTGTGCCCGGTCCCGAGGAGCTTGCCCGAAGCCGCGTGCCATTTCGGCCAGAAATCGCACACGGTGATCTCCAGATTTCCGAGGCCGCCCCAGGAAAAGGGCTTTCTGGCAAAAGAAGTATGCTCCACCGGCGAACTCCACGTTTTTCCGAGATCGGCGCTGCGTTGTTCGTTGAGGGCATAAAAAACATCCGATCCGCTCAGTTGGAGCCGCTGCAAGGTCATCACCGCGAGAGGAGTTTCCGCCGGATTCTCCGCGGTACCCGCCGGGATCACCCCGGCGCGGGCGTGAACCCAACAGCTTTTTCCATCAAATCCCTGTCCCGCCACGGTCAGGTCGATCTCGTAAAGCGGATCGTCCGCTTCCATCGAAGCAGCGAAAAGGAGCAGGGAAACGGTGAAGAAGAGGAGCCTTGGCATCGTCCGATGAGACCATGCCCTCCCCGCCTTTTCCATCCGAATCCCTCCGGGGATGCGCCAGTGGTGGACAAACCTCCGACCGGTTTCCCGTCGTCACGATGAAAATCGGTTTGTGATTTTGCCATCGGAGTCCTTATTGCGCCCATTCATGAGCGAACACATCAGACTTCACATTCCCGGACCGGTCGAGGTATCTCCCGCGACCTACGAGGCCATGGCGGCCCCCATGATCGGACATCGCAGCAAAGACTTCGTCGCCCTCTACGATTCCATCCAGCCCCGTCTTCAGGAGCTGATGGGCACCAAACAACCCGTTTTCCTCTCGACCTCCTCGGCCTGGGGGGTGATGGAAGGCACCATCCGCAACCTCGTCGCCAAAAAAGTACTGTGCTGCTGCTCGGGGGCGTTTTCCGACAAATGGGTCGATGTCGCCCGCCGCTGCGGCAAGGAAGCCGAAGCGCTCCAGTTCGAGTGGGGAACCCCGGTGGATCCCGCCGCACTCGATGCCAGGCTGGCCACCGGCGAATTCGACGTCGTCACCTTCATCCACAACGAAACCTCCACCGGCGTGATGAATCCGCTCGCCGAAGTGGCCGCGGTGGTGAACAAATACGAGGACATCCTCCTCGTCACCGACACCGTCTCGAGCTTCACCGTCGTGCCCATCGAGGTGGATAAACTCGGCGTGGACGTGCTCCTCACCGGAAGCCAAAAAGCCCTCGCGCTCCCTCCCGGCCTCGCCCTCTTCGCCGTCTCGGACCGCGCTTTCGCCCGCGCCGCGAAAATCAATGACCGCGGATACTATTTCGACTTTCTCGAGTTCAAGGCCAACCACGAAAAGTCGATGACTCCGAGCACCCCGTGCATCGCCACGATCCGCGGGCTCGATCACCAGCTTGATGTCATCTTCGCCGAAGGCATCGAAAACCGCTTCGCCCGCCACGAGAGCCTCAACAAGACGGTCCACGACTGGGTCCGCAAAAACGGATTCGAATTTTTCGCCCCCGAAGGTTTCCGCTCCAAGTCGCTCACCT
>CAYLJC010000502.1:0-2828 GCA_964383345.1 uncultured Akkermansia sp.
TCCAGAACCGCCCCGCCCTGCGCCGCGATCCGGCTCAGGGCGAAGGTTCCCGCCTGCTGCCCCAGAAGAATGAAGCCCGCGAGGAGACAGAGCCCCGTCGAAAAGGTGATCAGCAAGGCGCGACGCGCCCCCAGTTGGGAAGTTCGTTTCTCGTAGGAAAACCCGATCAGAAGAAAGGAGGCGACCCCGGTCAGCTCCCAAAAAATGAAGAGGGAAAAGAGATTGTCGGCGAAGACGGCCCCGAGCATCGAGGTCATGAAAAACATGAGATAGGCAAAAAAAGGCCCCATGTTTTTCTCGTCGCGCGCGAAGTAAAAGGTCGCGTAGGCGCAGACGAGGAATCCCACCCCCAGGATCACGTAGCCGTAAAAAATCGAGATGCCGTCAAGCACCAGGGCCAGATTGATTCCCAGAAAAGGCACCCACTCGATCGCCGCCGTGGCCACGGTTCCGCCCGACCAATGTTCCCGCAGCAAGCAGGTGAGCCACGCCGCCGAGGCGAGCGGAGCGAGCAGGGCGAGCAGGCCGGTGTAGCGACCCAGTCTGTTTCCGAAGAGCAGCAGCGCGGGAACGAAGAGGACGGGAAGCACAATCACCCCCAGCAGGAGGGCGGCGGGAAAGTGGTTCAGCTCAGCAAGTCCGGGCACTGGATTCGGGAGTGGTCAAAGGTAGGATAGAGAAGTCGGGGGGCGAGGACAGGTGAATCACCGGCTCACCGAGCCCGACTCACACCTCTAACGACAGCCTCGAAAGGACTTGTCACCATGGGCGGAAGCCTGAAGCAATTCGCGAAAATAGCAACCTCTAACCCGCTCCGGACCGCATTTCCAACCCGCTTTTCCCGGCGGCTTCACGCGATCTCGACGAGGTGGAAGCGCTCCGGCCCGAGTGCCTCGCGAGCGAGCTCCACGAGATGGGCGTGATGGGTGAAGAGAAACACCTGGGAGCTTTTCCCGAGACGGGACAACGCCTTCAAAGCGCTGGTGGCCCGGGTGTCGTCGAAATGGACGAGGAGATCGTCGAGGATCATGGGCATGGCCTTGTGATCCTGCAGATGCAGTTCGAGACCGGCGAACCGCAGGGCCAGATAAAGTTGATCACGGGTCCCCTCGCTCATCCCTGAAACCAGCACTTCCTCCGGGTGGGAGGGATCTCCCCGCAGCCCCGTGATGACCGGCTTGTCTCCCTCCCCGTAGTTGGTTCCGATGGCAAAAAAGGACGTACCGGTGAGTTCGGCGAACCACTCCCCCGCCTTCTTCAGAAAGGGACCCTGGTTCTGCCGCCGGAACGCGTCGATCTGGCTGTTGAGCAGGGCGAGAGCCACGCGGAGCCGGACGAAGCGTTCCGCGTCGCCTTGCAGGGACGCGGCCACGAAGGCCGCTTCCTGCTCGTTCCGGGCGGCGGTGTCCCGCGCATTCTCCATCGTGGCGCGTTGGCCCTCCCAATCCTGCCGGGAGGCGCGGGCGCTTTCGATTTCTCCGTCGAGCTGTTCGAGAGTTTCGTTGAGTCCGGCGATCTCCTCCTCCAGCGCCTCGGGATTCTCCGCCCGCACCTTTTCAATAAACTCGTCGACCGGTCGTCCGCCCGCCTGACCGGCGAGGTGATCCCGCCACTCGCTCACCTTGTCCTGGTGATCCCACCATTTTTCCACCTGGGAAAGAAAGGTTTCCAATCCCCCCGGATCCGTCTGGCCGGTCTGCGAAAACATGTCGTCGAACCGCTCCTGTTCGGCGGCGAGCGTTTGCCGCGCACGAGCGAGATGCCGGTCGCTATCGACGATTTGTTTCTGGAATCCGTCGTGTTCGGTTCGCGCTTTCTTGGCTTGCTCGAGAGCCGACCAGAGCGCGGCTTCCCGAAGCTCCGTCGTGGCCCCGTCGATCCCCAGCGCAGTGCCCAGACCGCGGAGTTCCTCTTCAAAACGGCTCGCCCTCTCCCGCCCCTCCTCGACCTGTTGCAAGAGCGTCCGCCAGGAGTCGTATTCGCGGAACATCTCCCGACGGGAACGCAGCGCTTCCAGCGAAGAGGCGGGAGAAATGGTGGCGGAGAGGCGCAGGGCTTCGCAACAGGTCTCCCACGCCGCCCATGCTTTTTTGTGGCCCTCCTCGCATTCGGGGAGAGATTCCCGCGCCGACTTCAGATCGGCTTCGAGTTCGCCGATTTTCGCAGCCCTCGCGCTCTCCTTGTCGCGTGCGGCATCGAGTTCGTCCCGACGCTCCCGCACCCGCGCCAAATTTTCCGCGAAATCGCCGCTCCCGGATCCCAGAGCCTCGCGGAGCGCGGCGGTCACCGCGTCGACCGCTTCCCGGTCGGTCGTGATCTGCCTGCGATCATGGGACCATTGCTTCCACTGGCGGGAAAACTCCTCCCAGGCCTCGCGCCACTCGATCATTTCTCCGGGCGAGGCGGGCTCCAAACGGCATGACTCCCAGGCGGACTTCCACTCTTCGAAAAGTTCTTCCTCCTCTTTTTGTCCCTCGCCCAGCCGAGTCTTCAGATCTGTCCGCTCGGTGCGTTCGTCCCTGAGCCTGGCGCGACATTCCTCCATCCGGGCGACGGTCTCGGCTTCCTCGCGCAGCCGGTCGGCGATTCGGTCGGCGGCCGCGACCGCTTCGGGATAGGCTTCTTCCAGTGATTTACCCTCGATCCGGCCCTCCTCCGTGCCGGTGCCTTTCCACGCCTCCAGCACCAATCCCCATCGGTGATCGCGTTGCTCCCGGCTGGCCGCGAGATCGTCGAGGCTCGGAAGCTCCCGTTGCCGCGAGTATCGCTCGATCTCCGCTTCAATCTCGCGGATCCGCTTCTGCGCCTTGCGCTCCTCCTCCTGGAGA
>CAYLJC010000503.1:0-2822 GCA_964383345.1 uncultured Akkermansia sp.
AGTGTCCGCGCTGCGGCGCGATGAACGAACGCGAGCGGGTCATCGAGATCTGATCGCCCGGTGTGGGTCGCGGGTCAGGAGTGCGCTCTTGAAACTTCGCTTTTACGCGTTCAGGTTGCGTCATGTCAGCCCAGTACATCATGATCGGAGGATTCCTCGGCGCGGGGAAAACCACGTTGATCCAGCGCTTCGCCCGCTATCTCGACGAACGCGGCAGGCGGGTTGGATTGATCACCAACGACCAGGGGGCCGGTCTCGTCGACTCGGCGATCGGACGCTCCAATCGTTTCCCGGTCGAGGAAATTTCGGGGGGCTGTTTTTGCTGTCGTTTCAATTCCCTGATCGACGCGGCGACCTCCCAGACGGACGCAAACCGTCCCGACGTCTTTCTCGCCGAACCGGTCGGGAGCTGCACCGATCTCGTCGCCACGGTCTCCCTCCCGCTGCAGAAAATCTACGGCGACGATTACCGTGTGGCGCCGCTCAGCGTCCTCGTCGATCCGATCCGGGCGGGCCAGGTCCTCGGTCTGACGGAAGGGCGCAAGTTCTCCGAAAACGTCATCTACATCTACCGCAAGCAACTCGAAGAGGCGGAGTTCATCGTGGTGAACAAGCTCGATCTCCTTGAGGAAACGCAACGAGCCTCGCTCGTCGCTGCGCTCGCACGCGAGTTCCCCGAGGCAAAAATTTTCGAAGTTTCGGCCCGCGAGGGTAGCGGATGCGAGGCTTGGTTCGAGGCGGTTCTCGCCGCCGAAATGAATACGGGGCGCTTCCTTGAGATCGACTACGACCGCTACGGCGAGGGCGAGGCGCTGCTCGGCTGGCTCAACGCCACGGTGGAGATCCGGTGCGAGGGCGGCGGGATCGATGAATTCGATGGCAACGAAATGCTACAGTCTCTCGCGGCGACCCTGCGGGCCCGGCTCGAAAGCGCCGGGGCGGAAGTGGCTCATCTCAAGATGACACTCACTCCGCTGGGAGATCCCTACGAGATCGCCGCGGTCAATCTGGTGCGCGGCGACGCGATGCCGGAGCTTTCCCACCGCCTCTACGAACCGCTTGAGGACGGGGAGCTGCTTCTCAATATCCGCGCCGAAGTGGATCCCGCCGCATTGGAGCAAGCCGCGCTGGGCGCGCTGGAGGAGACTCTCGCGATCGAGCGGAGTCTCCGCTTCCGCGTCGCCCATCTCGAGCATTTCCGTCCGGGGATGCCGACGCCCACCCATCGTTTCACCGCGACAACGGCCTGACCCGAAAGAGCGGTGAAAAACGCGGTCAGCCTTTTTGTCTCGGTCGTTCTCACCGCGACCTTCTGTTTTGTCATCTGGGTCGTGGCGACCCACGACTACCGCTGGGAGGCGATCGCGCCCTACCGCTGGAATCTCCTCTCGGGCTGGTGGGTGACCCTCCAGATCTCCACCGCCGCGCTCGTCGGCAGCGTTCTCATCGGCGTGTTGCTCACGTCGGGACAACTCTCGGGCCATGCCATTCCCTCTCTGCTCTGCCGTATTTTCGTGGAAGTAATTCGCGGCACTCCGCTGCTCACGCAGATTCTCATCGGGTATTACCTGATCGCCAACGCGGTCGGATGGGACAGCCGCTTCGGCGTGGGCCTGGTGATCCTGTCCTGTTTTTCCGGGGCCTACCTCTCCGAGATTTTTCGCGCCGGAGTGGAGTCGATTCCCCGCTCGCAGTGGCTCTCGGCCAAGGCGATCGGCCTGACCACCGCGCAGACCTACCGCCACGTGGTCATCCCCCAGGCGGTCCGGCGGGTCCTCCCGGCGTCGGCGGGACAGTTCGCCAATCTCATCAAGGATTCGTCGCTGCTTTTTGTCATCAGCATGCACGAATTCACGATGCAGGCGCGGGAGGCGAATTCGAACACCTACGCGACCTTCGAGGCCTATCTGCCGCTCGTCCTCGGCTATTTCCTCCTCACCTTTCCCATCTCGCTGCTGAGTCGTCACCTCGAGAACCGCTTCCGTTATGAGCATTGAGATCACGGACCTGACAAAACATTACGGCGAGACCCGTGCGGTGGACGGGATCTCCCTGACCCTCCCCGACGAGGTGCGGGTGGTGGTTCTGATCGGTCCCTCGGGCGGGGGAAAATCCACCCTGCTCCGGCTTCTCGGCAGTCTCGAGGCCCCCAGCTCGGGCAGCATCGCGAGGAACGGAAGGGTTCTGCCCGTGACCGAAGAGGGTCGGTTGGAGATCCGCCGCCGCAACGGATTCCTCTTCCAGTCCTTCAATCTTTTTCCCCATCTCAATGCTCTGGAAAATATCGTCCTCCCCCTCGTGCGGGTGCATCGCCGGTCGCGTGACGAGGCCACGGCGCGCGCCCGTGAGGTGGTGGCGCGTTTCGGCATGGAGGATCACGTCACCAAGATGCCGGGCGAACTGTCGGGCGGGCAGCAGCAGCGTATCGCCCTCGCCCGGGCCATGGCGCACGAGCCGGATCTCCTCCTCCTCGACGAACCGACCTCGGCCCTCGATCCCGAGAAGAAGGCCGAAGTCCTCGACATCGTCGCCGAACTCTGCGAGGCGGGACAGCGCATCATCCTCTCGACGCACGAAATGGGCTTCGCCCGCGCCTGTGCCGACGAAGCCATCTTTCTGGCCGACGGCCGGGTCGTCGAGTCGGGGCGGGGGAGTTCGTTGTTTGAAGCTCCCCGGACCGAGGCGCTGCGTGCGTTTCTCGGACGGGTGATGAAATGGTAGGGACCTCGCGCCGCAGCCAGTCGCAGCAGGACGGGGATGAGAAATGCGGGCTAAACAAATCGCTACCCGAGCGCCATTCTGGTCAGTAGGGATTCCGGGCC
>CAYLJC010000504.1:0-2822 GCA_964383345.1 uncultured Akkermansia sp.
TTCGTCGTCGGTCGCGTAGGTGTAGTCCATTCGGTCCGCGCTCTGCAGCCAGGCGTGTTCGGGGCCGACCGCCGCGTAGTCCAGCCCGGCGGAAATGGAGTGGGTCAGCTCGATCTGGCCGTCCGCGTCGGCGAGCAGCCAGGTCTTGGTGCCCTGGAGCACTCCCAACTTGCCCCCCTGGAAACGGGCGGCGTGTTCGCCCCGCCGGATGCCGTGGCCGCCCGCTTCGACACCGACCATTTTGACCCCCTCGTCGTCGAGGAAGGGGTGGAAAAGGCCGATCGCATTGCTGCCGCCGCCGACACAGGCCACGAGGAGATCGGGGAGCCGCCCCTCGCGGGCGAGGATCTGCTTCCTCGCCTCCACCCCGATGACCCGGTGAAAATCGCGGACCATCATGGGATAGGGATGCGGTCCGAGGGCGCTGCCGAGGATGTAATGGGTCGTACGCACGTTCGTGACCCAGTCGCGGAGCGCTTCGTTGACGGCTTCCTTGAGCGTTTTTTGTCCGGCTTCGACGCCGCGAACCTCCGCCCCGAGAAGGCGCATGCGAATGACGTTGAGGCGCTGACGCTCCATGTCGATCGCTCCCATGTAAACGACACATTCCATTCCGAACCGCGCCGCCACCGTGGCGGTGGCGACCCCGTGCTGGCCGGCTCCGGTCTCGGCGATGATGCGTTTTTTCCCGAGGCGTTTCGCGAGGAGGATCTGGCCGAGGGCGTTGTTGATCTTGTGCGCTCCGGTGTGGAGGAGATCCTCGCGCTTCAGGTAGATGCGGGCGCCGCCGAGTTTTTCCGTCCAGCGCTCCGCGAAATAGAGGGGGGTTTCCCGTCCGCAGAACTCCGCGAGGAGCCGGGTCAGTTCCTCCTGAAACGCGGGGTCGGCTTTGGCGCGTTCGTATTCTTCGGTCAGGGTATCGAGCGCGGAGACGAGGGTCTCGGGGACAAAGCGACCGCCGAAGGTGCCGAAATGTCCGCTCGGGTCGGGAAAGGTTGGTGTCGTTGGGGCCGTGCTCATCACGAGAGGATTACGTTGCATCGAGCGCGGATGTCAAGGCGGAGAGGGAGCTTTCGTTCGCAGAGTCTCGAAGTGGCGCTCCGTCGGAGCGAAATGGACTCGTTCACAGGTCATTTGCCAAGCAGGAGCAGGTCGAGGCCATGGGACTCGAAATTCAGGAAATCCTTGTCCAGGGTGACCATTCGTAACCCGCCCGCAATGGCGAATGCCGCCAAATAAGCATCCATCCACAGCTTGGGAGAGGAAGCATCGCGTTCCGTCAGTTGTCGCCAGACGAAATCCAGCCCTTGGGGTTCGGACTCAAAACCCGCAGCGTCGTCCGCCATCAATTGGTCAAGCACGGCCCATGCCGCACGGTTGGTCAAGGGCACGAAATCCGGCGCGATTTTCTGAGTCAACAACCGCAGGAAGGAAATCCGGGTGGCCCGGCAGAACACGGCGGTGTCCGCTTCTGTCAACGCTCCAAACCACTCTGCCGCCTTGGCATGATGAACGTGCTGCTCCACCGAAAGAGCGAGACACACATTGCTGTCGCAGAGGTGCTTCATCCCTTGTCGCCTTCTTCCTCCGCTTCCATTTCAAGCTCCAAAAGACGGTCGCCGCCGAGATCGAAAGGCCTGGCGCCAACCGCGGCCGGAATGATCGGCAGTTTCACCCGATGGCGGGTGCCTGGCACGGGAGAGGGAACCGCCATGCCCCGGCGAAACACTTCTTCCGCCACTTCACGCAGCTTGCGCCCTTCCCGCACCGCCCGGAACTTCATTTCCCGCACCAAATCCTCCGGTAAATCAAGGGTTGTTTTCATGGAACCAGATTTCCAACTTTCCAGTTTTCCAACTTTCTGTCAACCATTCCTTTTCTGTTCACAGCGATTTGGGTCTGCGATGCACTTCCGTCGAATGCACGTCGGCTGATGGACATCGTCGATGTCCTCCATGCGGCAGCCATGAGGGCGGCTGCTTCCGGGGCCAGGGCGGAATAACGACGGGAGGCGGAAGAAAAAGCGATTTTCCTATCCGGCGGTCGCTTTTTCTACCAATCCATGTATATTCGCCGCGGTCAGAGGCTGCGGAGTGCAGGCAGGTAAACCCCGCCAGGGCCGGAAGGCAGCAACGGTAGCTTGTCCTTCATTGCCGCGGTTCTCTGGCTCTTCTTTTTTCCGGCAGCTCACGCGGCGACGGCGGCCACGTCGAAGACTTCCCGTGCGTCGCTCACCACTCCGGTCACGGCGGCGGCGGCGACCATCACCGGCGACATCAGGATGGTGCGCCCGACCGGACTGCCCTGGCGTCCTTTGAAGTTGCGGTTGCTGGAGCTCGCGCAGAGTTGGTCCCCGATCAGTTTGTCGGGGTTCATCGCGAGACACATGGAACAACCGGCGGCACGCCATTCGAAGCCGGCTTCGACAAAAATCTTGTCGATTCCCTCCTGTTTGCAGAGGTGATCGACGATCTCGGACCCGGGCACGGCGATGGCGGTGACGCTCCCGGCCACCTTGCGGCCCTTGAGAAATTTCGCCGTTTCGCGGAAATCGGAAATCCGGCCATTGGTGCAACTGCCGATGAAACAGACATCGACCGGCGTGCCCGCGATGGGAGCGCCTCCCTCCAGCTTCATGTATTCGAGCGCCTCGCGGATGCTCTCACGTTCGTCCTCGTCGCGCGCGTCGGAGAGCGCGGGGATGTTTTCGGTGACAAAAATCCCGTGATCGGGGGAGATGCCCCAGGTCACGGAGGGGGCGATGTCTTCCGCCTTGATGTTGACGACGTCGTCGTAAGCGCAGCCGGGATCGGAGGCGAGCG
>CAYLJC010000505.1:0-2809 GCA_964383345.1 uncultured Akkermansia sp.
GAGAGCGGGCGCTGCATCGATACCTGTTGCGCCCACAGCGACTGCGGCGGCGGGCAACGGGGAATGAGATCGCGTGGTCATGGTCAATGCAAGGCGGGATCCGCGGAAGGACGGCAGCATCGTAGGGCGCATTCCCACACCACTCAAACTCGGAATGAGGCGCAATACCGCATTCCAAAGCGGAGGGAGCCATGTTCTCCGAGACCCCGGAATGGGCGAACTCCCCTTGCCTTTCCCCACCCTGCTTCCTCCATGCATTTTGCACGAAATCCGCCATGCGGTATGCGTGGCAGGGCGCGAAGCAGCGGGATGCACCCCCTTGCCTGATGCGCATTACCCTATGGGAAACAACGTGTTACATTTTTGCAATTCGCCTTGGCACAGGGCCTGCAAGAGAGAGGGGAAAGGACGGGCACTTCTCGCCTCGTTCAAAAACCACAATCCACTACATACCATGATCAGCTGGGCAATCACACTATTCATCATCGGACTCATCGCCGTCGCACTCGGATTCGGGGGCGTTGGAGGCATGGCCCTCAATATCGGCTGGGTTCTCCTCGGCATAGGCGTCATTCTCGCCATCATTCACGCGATCACCGGTCGCCGCGTCGTCTGACGCGCGGGCCGCTCCGGGCCGTTGGTTGGGAGGGGACGCAAGACCCCGGCAAACCCGACCGGCCCGGCGGCACCCGACCGACTCTTTTCTCTCCTCGACGCCACGCTTGCGCGATTGATGCCTCCCGCATCCTCGCGTAGGAAGACCGCGTGGATCTCCCTTTCGACGCCTCTGTTCCCGCCCTCGGCCTCGCCTGCCTGGGCGCACTCTGCCTTGGCGTGTCGAAAACCGGCTTTCCCGGTCTCGCCCTCGTCAACGTCCTCCTCATCGCGGAGCTGTTCGGCGCCAAGAACAGTGTGGGCATCATCCTGCCCCTGCTCATCGTCTGCGATCTCCTCGTCTATCCGCTCTTCCGCAAGTACGCAAACTGGAGAATGGTCCGACCGCTCCTGCCGGTCACCTTCGTCGCCGTCGTCGCCGCCAGCCTGCTCCTCGACGCCATCGACGACGGGGTCGCCCGCCGCATCATCGGTCTCATCATTCTCCTGATGCTGGTGCTCCAGTTGGTCCGCGAGTTTCGTCGCGAGTTCCTCGAACACCTCCCCGACTCCCGCCTGTTCCGCTGGTTCAGTTGTGTGCTCATCGGAGTCTCCACCACCCTGGCCAATGCCGCCGGGCCCGTTTATTCCGTCTGGGCGCTCGTCCACCGCTTGAAAAAAGAGGAGTTTCTCGGCGTCGGAGCGCGTTTTTTTCTCCTCGTGAACCTTTTTAAAGTTCCCTTTCTCGGACAACTCGACCTGATCCACTCCGAATCGCTTTTTCTGGACGTCCTCCTGCTTCCCGCGCTGGCGGCGGGAATTCTGATCGGAAGACACTGCGTCCACCTCATCCCGCAACGCGCTTTCGAGATCCTCCTCTACGGATTCTCCGCTCTCGCCGCCGTGCGTCTCCTCGCCTTCTGAATTCTCTCGTTGACACTTTCCGTCCATGGCGGAAGGAAGATGGGTATGACTGAAAGAAGATTCGAGAAGCAGTCCGCCGTGGTGACCGGCGGAGCGGATGGTATCGGCAAGGCGATCGCCCGTCGTCTCGCCAGCGAAGGCGCCACGGTTACGATATTCGATCTCAACGAGAAGAATATGGAGGCCACCATCCGGGAATTCGCCGAAGCGGGACTCTCCCTCCACGGCGAGAAAGTCGATATCGCCAATGAGCAGGAAGTGCGGACCGGCATCGAAGCCGCCGTCGCACGCGACCCCGAACGACATCTCGATATTATGATCAACTGCGCCGCGATCGTCGGACCGACCAACCGGAAGATCACCGAGGTAACCACGGAGGAGTTCGATCTCGAAACCGCGATCAACCTGCGCGGCACTTTCCTGATGACCAAATACGCCATCCTCGCCATGGAGAACAATCACTACGGTCGGGTGCTGAACTTCGCCTCCATCGCCGGAAAAGAAGGCAACGCCGGGATGAGTCCCTACTCCTCGACCAAGGCGGGCGTCATCGGACTCGTCAAATCCGTCGGCAAGGAATACGCGGAAAGCGGGATCACGGTGAACGCGATCAGCCCGGCGGTCATCCTGACTCCGATGGTGGAAGGCATCCATCCCGATCAGGTGAAATACATGACGGACAAAATCCCCATGAAACGCTGCGGCACCCTCGACGAAGTGGCGGCGCTGAGCTGCTGGATCGTCTCGCCGGAGGCCTCCTTCTGCACCGGGTTCACCTTCGATCTCACCGGCGGTCGGGCGGTCTACTGATCGCCCCGTCTTTCCTCCCGGCGACGCCCGACTTCACCGCATGGCCCCGACATGGGCCATCGCGGCGGAGGCCAGGCCCGCCGGATCGTAGCCGCCTTCCAGGACCGAAACGACTCGCCCGGCGGCATGTTTTTCCGCCAGCGCGACGACGCGCCGGGTGAGCTGGACAAAGGTCTCGTCATCCCAGTGCAAGCCCCCGAGAGGGTCTCCCTGTCGAGCGTCAAACCCGGCGGACACCAGCACGAATTCCGGCTCGAAACGATCCAGCGCGGGACCTCCCGTTTCGTCCCAGGCCGCCAGGGCGATTTCCCCGCAGGACCCCCGGGACAAGGGAAGATTCACCGTGGCCCCGATCCCCGCGCCCCTGCCGCGATTCCCGGCACCTCCGCTGCCCGGGTAGGCACCTGATTCGTGGAGGGAAAGATACAACACCTCGGCGTCCTCCACGCGGACGGCGGCGAGACTCGAGACGGCGAAGAAG
>CAYLJC010000506.1:0-2169 GCA_964383345.1 uncultured Akkermansia sp.
CGTGAATTTCGGATAGATTCCCCGCCAGATCCTTTTTGTTATGAACACCCTCGTTATCCTCCTGATTGTGGCCGCAGTTCTCGTGATTCCGATCCTTTTCGTGATCGGCTTGTACAACGGACTCGTCCAGCTCCGCAACCGCTACAAAAACGCCTTCGCCCAGATCGATGTGCAACTGAAGCGTCGCCACGACCTCATTCCGAATCTCGTCGAGACGGCCAAAGCGTTCATGCAACACGAACGCGAGACCCTCGAAGCGGTGATCCAGGCCCGCAACGCCGCCACCGCCGCCCGCGAGCAGGCCTCTCCGGCGGACGGCGCTTCGATGCAGTCCCTGGCGAGCGCGGAATCGGGTCTCGGCGGTGCCCTCGGTCGGCTCTTTGCCCTGTCGGAGAGCTACCCCGAACTGCGCAGCAATCAAAACATGCTCCAGTTGCAGGAGGAACTCACCTCGACCGAATCGAAGGTCGCGTTTGCCCGTCAGGCCTACAACGACGCGGTCATGCATTTTAACAACAAGCTTGAAATGTTTCCTTCGAATCTCATCGCCGGCATCTTCGGCTTTGTTTCAGCGACCTCCTTCGAAGTTTCGGACGATTCCGAGCGCGAGAATGTCGTGGTGAAGTTCTAGCGGTCCGAAGTGTTGCGTCGGTGATCCGGTTCCTCCGGGCGGGATTCGGGCCGCCCGTCCATCCTCCATGGATTTTTTCGAACATCAGGAAATCGCGCGCAAAAAAACGCGGGTTCTCATCGCGTATTTCTGTCTCGCCATCCTCGGGATCATCGCCGCCGTCTACGCGCTCGCCGTGGGAGTGATGCACTTTCTCGGCTCCTCGGATAGCGGAAACCCGGTTTTCTGGAATCCGTCCGTGTTGCTCCTGTCCGCAACCGGAACAGGGACCCTCGTTTTCCTCGCCTCGACTTTCAAGACGCTGCAACTCTCCGGAGGCGGCGAAGTGGTCGCTCGTGGGTTGGGCGGTCGGGAGATTGATCTCAATACGACGGACTTCCACGAACGACGCCTCCTCAACCTCGTCGAGGAAATGGCGATCGCTTCGGGTGTTCCCGTTCCCGCCGTTTTTGTGATGGATTCCGAGGATTCGATCAACGCCTTCGCCGCCGGAAAAACACCCGGCGATGCCGTCGTCGGAGTGACCCGAGGCTGCATGACGCTGCTGACCCGCGATGAACTCCAGGGAGTCATCGCCCACGAGTTTTCCCACATTCTCAACGGAGACATGCGGCTCAATATTCGGCTCATGGGGCTGCTTTTCGGCATCCTCTTTCTTGCCCTGATAGGGGAGCTGATTCTGCGCGCTTCATTTTCATTTCGAGGAGGGATGAGTTCCAACCGCAGGGAAGGGGCCGCCCTTGGCCTCGTCATGCTCGTGGCGGGACTCGGGATGCTCCTCATCGGCTACGTCGGCAGTTTTTTCGCCGGCTTGATCAAAGCCTCGGTCTCCCGGCAACGCGAATTCCTCGCCGACGCCTCGGCGGTGCAGTTCACCCGCAATCCCGAGGGCATCGCCGGCGCTCTCCTGAAGATCGGCGGTCTCCACGCCGGCTCGCAGGTGAAACACCCCATGGCCCGCGACGCCAGTCATCTTTTTTTTGGAAATGCCCTCGCGGCCTCCGCCTTCGCGACCCATCCGCCCCTGCCCGAGCGCATCCGCCGCCTCCTCCCGCATTGGAAAGGGGAGTTCCGCGAGACGAGTCTTCGCCCCATCTCCGAGAAAAGCGAACCTCCGTCTCCCCGCCCGCGCGGAACCGGACAACCCGGTGCCTTTCCCGCTTTGCCGGGGATGTTGCTCCATTCCGGGAACGAAGCCCTCCCGCTCCGCTCGGAAGAGGCCTTCGAGAGTTTTCGCTCCGTCCATCCCGAACAAGTGGAACTCGGGCAGGATCTCCACGCCAATCTGCCCGCCCATTGGCTCGAAGCCTGCCGCTCTCTCGCCGGAGCACAGGCCATGATTTTTGCCCTGCTCCTCGCGCAGGATGCCAAACTGCGCCGTGATGAACTCGCTCGCCTGCACCGGGAGACCGATGAGGACACCTATGCCCATGTCGTGCAATTGTCCGACGAAGTGAAGGCCGTGCACTCCGCCGTGAAGATCGGTCTCATTGATCTTGCCCTGCCCAGCCTGCGGCACCTTTCCAGGGCGGAGTACG
>CAYLJC010000506.1:2179-2807 GCA_964383345.1 uncultured Akkermansia sp.
CCGCTTCAAAGAGATCATCCGGCATCTTGTTGAAAGTGATGGTTATGTGGATCTCTTCGAGTTCATGCTCCAGCGGATCATCACCCGCCACCTCGACAGCCATTTTGAAAAAGACGGACCCGAGCGCATCCGCTTTACCCGGATGACCAAGCTGCGGGATCAGGCGGGAATTATTCTCTCCACCCTCGCCGCGATGAGTCACCCCGAGGACGAGGCAGCCGTCCGGGCCGCCTTTGCCCGCGCCGCGCGGCATCTGCACGAGACCGCCGGAGTCGAGATCCCCTTCAAAAGCGGTGACCAATGCGGACTCGACCGCATCCGCGACGCCCTCGACGATTTCGCCGCCTCCACGCCCCTCGTGAAAAAGCGGCTCCTGGAAGGGTGCAGTCTCAGCGTCATGGCCGACGAACGGGTCTCCAGCGGCGAAGCCGAACTGATCCGCGCCGTCGCCGACTCCATCGGCTGCCCCATTCCGCCCTTCGTGCGCACCGCCAAGCTGCTCTGAAACGAGCCTCTCGTCACATGAAAACAGTTCCCGCATTTCACCTTTTCGCGACGGTCCGGTCGGGTAGGGCGGGTTGTCCCCAACCCGCCGCAGTTTGGCCAAGCGGCGCTCTTCCTTCCCTCG
>CAYLJC010000507.1:0-2797 GCA_964383345.1 uncultured Akkermansia sp.
GCGAGGCGGGGCAGGCGAGGTTGTAAATCTGATCGACCTCGAATTTGAAAGGGTCGGTGACGTCGTGGCGAACCAGTTCAAAATAGGGATTGGCGAGGAGATGGGCGATATTGCCTTTGCGACCGGTGTAGAAGTTGTCGAGGCAGATGACTTCGTGGCCTTCGCCGAGAAGTCGTTCGCAGAGATGGGAGCCGAGGAAACCGGCCCCGCCGGTGATGAGAATGCGCATGACAAAAAGGAAATGGATACGTGGCGAACGGATGGGATTCAATCACTTTCGCGCGAAGCGGAGAAAACGCGGAACCCGCGTCTTCGTCTTTTTTTTGTTTCCTTGCAATTTCCTTGCATCGACAGTCCCTCTTCGGTAGTTTCCCAGCCGATTTCGTAGCAGGGCCATCGCGGAGACGCCGTGGATGCCCTGTATTTGATAACCCCCCAGCCATCCGGCGCGCGTTCGCCATTACCATGACTATAAAAACATTTTTTCTTGCCCTCCTTTTGTCGACAGTGACACTTCAGACGGCGACGGCGGCTTCGGCGCTGGGATTGAGCACGGAGGAGTGGAGCAATCCCAGCGCGGAGATGGTCTCCCGGGTCGAGACGATGGAAGCGACGATGGCGGCGATGGCCAAGGGCGAAAAGCCCGCCGTGGAACTGCAGACCTCGATCAACGCAATCCGTGCGTTGGCCGACAAGGGGGAGGACAAGGACGCACTTTTTGCGATGGGTTTCCTCCTCCAGCAGAGCAACCAGCCGAACGCCCTTCCCGAGGCCATGGCCTATTATGAAAAGGCTTTGAAGCTGGGGCAGTTGCAGGCGATGAACAACTACGGCTTCCTTCTCGCCGGGTCGAATCAGAACCTGGAAAAAACCCGCGAAGGGGTCTCTCACATCAAAAAAGCCGCCGAAGGGGGACTCAACGCGGCCCGCCGCAACATGGCGGCGATTTACCTCGGTGGGCTCGCCGGGGAAAAGAAGGACGCCGATCTCGCACTGGAGTTGCTCGAAAAGGCGGCGGCCGAAAACGACAACCAGGCCATGTTTGAACTGGCCCAGTACTATCTCGAACTCGGCGGCCCGGAGAAAGTGGACGACGACAAGGCCTGGGAATGGCTCAACAAGGCCGCTGACGCGGGCAATCCGAACGCGCTCGCCTCGCTTGGTTCGGTTCTTTTCGACGGCAAGACCTTCGGCGCGAGAAAAATCGAAGCGGATCCCGCCAAGGCCGTCGCGACCTTTTCAAAACTGGCCGAACAAGGCGTGCCCGCCGGCCTCCGCACCATGGGTGAACTCCACGCCTCGGGCCTCGCCGGGGTCGAGAAAGATTTTGCCAAGGCGCTCGATTATTTCACGCGGGCGGCTCAGGGCAACGACCCCACCGCCCAGGTGGTCCTCGCCGGATACTACGACCAGGGAGTCGATGTCACCCCCGGTGACGGAAAGGTCGAGGTGACCCCGAATCCCGCCGCCGCGCTGGAACTCTATCGACTCGCCGCCCGCAACAATGTCCCGGTGGCCCTCTTTAATGTGGGAATTTTTTACGAAAACGGTCGCTCGGTGGATCGGGATCCGGTCAAGGCCTTCGCGCATTATCTGCAGGCGGCCGGTGGCGGGTTCGTCCCGGCGATGCAGAAAACCGGGGTCTACTACCTCAACGGCGTCGGCACCCTCAAGGATCCCGTTGCCGCGAGCGGTTGGTTCTCCCGCGCGGCGGCGGCCGGATCGCCCGAAGGCATCCTCAGTCTCGGGGTCATGGCCGAATCGGGTCTCCTCGGGATCGGACCCAACACCACTCCGGCGAAGGCGGCGGCGGATGCCTACAGCCGGGTCATCGCGGCGTCCCAGGTCGCTCCCGCGACCCGCTTCGAAGCGCTCCTTCGCCTCGGCGGTCTCCATTTCCGAGGAGTGCTCGTCGCCGCCGGGGAAGCGCCCGCACCGAACTACGAACAAGCCTATCGTTACTTCAAACAGGCCGCCAATCTCGCCCCCGACAACGCCACCGCGGCGAACACGCTGAAGGAGGCCGCCGACAAACTGACCCCCGAACAAATCCAGAAAATCGAGGCCTCGCTCCCGGCACCCGCGACTCCCGCGGCAACGCCCGCTCCGTAGGCGGGACAAGTGACCCCGCTCCGGATCGCGCCGGTCTTTTCACTGGCACGAAGCTCGTTTTCCGACCAGATTGAGCGCATGAAGGAGCGCAGTGTGCTTTGTGAAACTCCCGCCGAGGAAATCGCGAATACGATCAGCCACGCCCTCGGTGCGCTGCTCAGTCTGGTCGGGCTCGGAGTCATGTTGAAATTCGCGATCCCTCTCTCGGCCTGGCATGTCGTGGGGGTGAGCGTTTTCGGCGGCAGCCTCGTGCTGCTCTACGCGGCCTCGACGCTGTATCATCTGGTGACTTCGCACGAGAAAAAGCGAATCCTGCAAATCCTCGATCACGCGCTGATTTTCGTGCTCATCGCGGGCAGCTACACGCCCTGGCTGCTCGTGAGCCTGCGCGGTCCGTGGGGCTGGTCGCTCCTCGCGGCGGTATGGGGGCTGGCCTTGGGCGGAGTCATCCTGAAAACCATCCTGCTGCCGCGTTTCAACCGTCTCGGGACGGTACTCTACATCCTCATGGGCTGGATGATCTGCATCGCGATCCGTCCGCTCCTGGAGGCGGTCAACGGAGTCGGAATGGCCTGGCTGGTGGCGGGCGGACTCTGTTACACCGGCGGAGTGATTTTTTACCTGAAGCCGAAGCTGCGCTACGGACATTTCATCTGGCATCTTTTTGTTCTCGCCGGGAGCGCCT
>CAYLJC010000508.1:0-2796 GCA_964383345.1 uncultured Akkermansia sp.
GGAAGACGAGGAGGCCCCGCAGGAAAGCCGCGCCCTGCTCACCCGGCTCGGAGTCACCGCCGGGCTGGCGATGAATACGATGGCTTTCACCCTGCCCTCTTATCTGGGGCTGGAGCAAGATTCCGAGTTGTCCCGCCTCTTCACCCTCGTCGCCTTTGCCTCGGCCACCCTCGCCCTCGCGGTGGGCGGTTCGTATTTTTTCCAGCGAGCCTTTTCCTCGCTGCGCCTGCGTGCCCTCCACATGGATGTGCCCATTTCCCTGGGACTCGTCGCCGCCTGGCTCGGATCGACCGGAGGTCTGCTCTTCGGCGTCGAAGACATGCTCTATTTCGACTTCGTTGCGATCTTTGCCTTTCTGATGCTCTCGGGACGCTATCTCCATCTGCGTCTCCTCGATCGCAACCGCCGTCAGCTCCATGCCGGCGAGCGGGAGATCACCAGCACCCTGCGGCTCGATGACTCGGGGCGACGCGAGCGCATCCCCCTCGCCCGCGTTGTCGTCGGCGACCGCCTCGAAATTTCGCCCGGCGGCATGATCCCCGTCGAAGCCGAACTGGCTTCTCCGACGGTGCCGTTCCTGCTCGACTGGATCAACGGCGAACCCGAGCCGGTGCTCCACCTGACCGGCCAAACCGTCCCCGCCGGAGCCCGCAACGGCTCGTCCTCTCCGGTGCTCGTGACGGCCCGCGATGCCTATACGGGATCTTTTCTCGAACGGCTCTTTGCTCCTGCCGACGACGATTTTGAAACCCACTCCGCCGCCACCTCGACGCACCCGGTCCGCAAGTTTTACCTCGTCACCGTGCTTCTCGCGGCCTTTGGCGGAGCCGCCGCCTGGCTGGTCGCGGGCAAGGGAATCGCTCCTTCCCTCCAGGTCTTCATTTCCATCCTCATTGTCTCCTGCCCCTGTGCCCTCGGACTCGCCCTGCCCCTCCTCGACGAGATCGTGCTCGCCAAGCTGAGGCATCACGGCATTTTTATCCGAAGGCATTCGCTCTGGTCCCGTCTGCGCCGGGTCACCCGCCTCGATTTTGATAAAACGGGAACCCTCACCGAGCCGGTCAAACGGCTCCTCGATCCCGAGGCCCTCACCGCCCTCGATGATTCCTCGCGCGGTGCGCTGCGCCGTCTCGTCGCCGGGAACACCCATCCGGTGGGCCGCGCCCTTCGCGATGTGCTGGTGGAACGCTACGGCCTCGAAGATTTTTCCGACGCGTCCGGGGTCGCGCCGGTGGAAGAGGCCGTCGGCAACGGTGTCTTTTTTGTCGAAGCCGACACCGGTGTCCTCTGGCGGCTGGGACGCGGTGAATGGGCCTGTCCCGGCACCGGCAGCGACACCGGCAGCGGGGGTGCCGCCGGTGGCAGCGGCGGAGCCTGTCTCCTCTCCCGCGACGGAGTCCGCCTCGCCTCTTTTCACCTGGAGGAAGCGGTGCGCGACGGGGCGGTGGAGCAACTCCGCGCCCTGCGGAGGCGCGGCTACCGGCTCCGCATCCTCAGCGGCGATCCCGATGCCGCGCGGGTTTCCGTCACCGCCGCGAAACTCGGCCTCGCCGACGAAGATGTCCACGCCGGCCTCAAGCCCGCTGAAAAAGCCGCCCTGATTGCCGCCGATACACCGGAAGAAACCCTTTTTGTCGGCGACGGTGGCAATGACGGACCCGCCTTCGAGGCCGCCGCCGTGACCGGTTCGCCCGCCACCGGAATACGCGCCATCGAGACCCGCGCCGACTTTGTTTTCACCGGACGCGGTTTCCATGCGATCCCCCTGCTCCTCGATGCCGCCCGCCGCCGCCGCCATTTTGTCCGGCGACTTTTTGCGGCCGCCGTCATCTACAACCTCGGGGCGATCACCCTCTGCCTCGCGGGCTGGATGAATCCCCTCCTCGCCGCCATTCTCATGCCCCTGAGTTCGCTTGTGACCACGGCGATGGCTTCGCGGGTGTGAGGGGAAGGGAAAGAAGAAAGAGGTCCCGAAAGAGGGGAACGCCCGGGAAGGCGTGTTCCGTCACTGCGCCCTTGAAAGGTGGGGAAAGAGGCTTCAACCTGCCAGCGGATGAAAAAAATACTGAGCTGTTTGGTGATTGCGATGGCGGGCCTCGTGCCGGTCCGCGCGGAAGGGGAAAAATTGCAAGGCGGTGTCGCCCAGCTCGACATCACCCCGCCGGTGGGATATCCGCACTACCGGGATTTTGGCACGGCGGTGGAAGACCCGCTCTACGTCAAGGCCTTCGTCCTGCGGCAGGGAGAGACAAAATGGGCTGTCGCGGTCTGTGATCTGCTCTGGATCGAGCGGGATCTCTCCGCCGAGGTTCGCCTGCAGGTGCGGGAACAAACCGGCATTCCTTTCGAGCACATTTTCCTCACCGCAACCCACACCCACACCGGCCCGGCCTATCACCCCAATATTTTTGAACTCAACGTCCACAAGCGTGAATTCGAGGGGAGCGCGGAAGAAGCCATCGCGCGGGAGGGGTATCCCGACCGCCTCCGGGACAATATTGTGAAAGCGATCGTCACCGCCCACGACAGCGCGGTGCCCGTCACTTTGGAAACGGCGACGGGACAAATTTCGGATTTGTCGTTCAACCGCCGCTTCCTCCTCAGCAACGGCAAGGTGAAGACCAATCCCGGGGTGGGCAATCGCAGCATCGTGAAATCGGTCGGGCCGATCGACCCGGAGCTGCAGGTGATCCGCATCGAGCGCAGCGAGGACGGGAGCCTGCTCGGGGTGGTGAGCAACTTCGCGGTCCACTCCGACACCCGCGGCGGAACCGCTTTCTCGGCGGATTATCCCGG
>CAYLJC010000509.1:0-2773 GCA_964383345.1 uncultured Akkermansia sp.
CAACAAGGGCGATTCCGTGTACGAGATGGTAGAGGCCGGCGGTTTCCCAGTTGTCGAGTCGTCCCGTTGCTTCGAGTCGGTCCGCGAGACCGTGTGCTCCGAAAGCTCCGAGGGCGATGCCGAGAAAAAGGACAAATGCGGCGAGGCGGATGCGGGTGGCGGAAGACATGGGGAAGGGGGGATGAGAGACGGAATACCGGAATCGTCGCGCTTTCAGTTAAGAGGCTGTTGAAAAACCCGCAATGAAAAATGCGGGATGGTTTTTGCTCTGGGGCCGGGTTTGCGCGATCGGGCCTGCAAAAACAGATAGCCTGTCCCTGCGGCTCTTTGTCCCTGCGGCTCTCTTGCTGCCTGGGAATTCTCGCGCGACGCACGCTGTTGCGAACTTGACCGGTCGGCCTGCTCCGACGTATTTTCCGCACGATGACAAAATGTATTCCCTTGCTCTTCCTCGCCGCCGGGCTGTGTGCCGGACTTCATGCCGGAGAACCCGTTTCTCTTTTTGACGGCAAAACCCTCCAGGGCTGGACGGGTCAGGATGGCAAGGAACCCGGAGCGGGCTGGAGCGTGGTCGATGGGACCCTCCATCTCGACGGGGCGGGCGGCAACCTCCTTTCCGAGAAGGAGTACACCGATTTTGACCTCTCCTGGGAATGGAAAATCGCCGAAGGCGGCAACAACGGTCTCAAATATTGGGTCACCAAGGTCGATGGCAAACACTGGCTCGGGATCGAATACCAGATGCTCGACGATGAGAAGCACCCCGACTCTAAAAACGGGCCGAAGCGTCTCACCGCGTCTTTTTATGACATCCAGGCACCGACGGTGAAGCCTCCGGTGAAAGCGCCGGGTGAGTGGAACCAAAGCCGCGTCGTGGCGAAAGACGGCAAGCTGCAGCATTGGCTCAACGGCGTTCTCGTCGGCGAGGCCGACACCGCATCCCCCGAGTGGAAGGCCAACCTGGCCGGGAGCAAGTTCAAGGACAAAGCCGGTTTCGCGCCGGGGAAGGGGCACATCATGCTGACCGATCACAAGGACAAGACCTGGTACCGCAATATCCGCATCACCGAACTGTGATCGCCGCGTCCGCCGCGTCCCGGGGCGACGGACCGTGTTTCAGCGCGTCAGATCCTGCGGGGCGGCATATCGCACCGGTGCCTGACTTTCCACGGAAAACGCTTCCCCACGGAGCACGAGTTGGTCGTTGGGAGCAAAGCGGACGAGTTTCCCTTCGTCCGTGGTGAAGGATTCGACTCCCGTCAGGATCAGGGCACCGGAGAGGGGGTCAAAGCGAAGGTTTTTTGCGTGGGCGACCCGGTGCGGAGATTTCTGGGTGATGATGACGTCCGAGGCAAGGAGCGGAGTGATGTCGGCGGATCGGGTGCGACCCGGCGCGGGGACGCTGACTTGCCCGGCTTCGATGTGATAGCGGGCATGCTCGACGACCACGTTCCCCTGGTAGAGGCGGCGGTCCGTGGAGGCGTGCGATTCATCGGCGGTGATGCGAAAATCCTCCCGACGGATCCCGGGGGCGGGCAGCGCCTCGAAAGAAGGCCCCAGCGTGGTGATCAACTCGTAGTTCGGGGAGGCGGGCGTTTCGGGAAGCGCGCCGGGAGTGTCGGGCGAGGGGAGGGAGAGCGTCCCGGCATAGCGATCCGCCGCGATCCGGGGGGCGGAGGTGTCCGCCTCCGTGACTGCCGCCGCGGGGGTGGGTTCGAGAAAGCGGACGGTGAAGTGGAATTCTTCCGAGGGACGCCGTTCCGGCAGGCCGCTGCCGGGGATGGAGAGCGCTGTGATCGCAAGAATGACCAGCGCGGCCACCGCCGCCGCTCCGGCGAACCGCAGCCGCCAGCTCATCGCCGGAGTGCGTGGTGTGGCGAGGCGGTCCGGCCCACCGCGATGGACCGTTTCGAGAAGGACGCGATGGATCAGCTCCGCGTCGCGGCCGTTATTGCCGAGGCGCGCGTGTTCGGACAGGGCCGCATCGACGAAACGTTCGCCGGCGGCGAGAGGGTCAGGAGAGGGAGTCGGGTTCATCATTCAAGAGGGTCGGAAGGCAAAAGGGGCGAGTCGGCCTGTTGCTCGAGGCATTGTTTGAGAAGGGTGCGGGCGCGTTGCAGTCGTTTGCGCACGGCGGCGGGGGCGAGGTGGAGGCGCGTGGCCGTTTCGTCCCCGCTCCAGCCCTCGTAGTAGTAGGCATCGACGACGGAGCGGAGGTTTTCCGGCAATCGGGCGAGGCACCGCTCGAGGGCGTCGAAGAGGGAGTTGTCCTCCCGCACCCGCCTGTCCTGCCAGAGGGCGAGATCGGCGTCGAGGCGGGCGAGTTCGTTGTCGTTGAGGTCGTAGCGCCGGTTTTTGCGCAGCCATTCCCGCCATTTGTTGCGTACGATGCCCCGCATCCAGGAGGAAAAATCCCGGGTCACGTCGAAGACCCCGCTCTTTTTGTAGGCGAGGACAAAGGCCTCCTGCACAATGTCGCGGGCGGTGGCTTCGTTCCGGGTCAGGGCGACGGCATAGACCAGGAGATCGCGGTGATGCCGTTCCACCAGCGCGGTGAAGTCGCCGGGGTCTTTCGGGTCGAGATCGTCGGTCTGTGGCTGCTCGTCTATGGAATAAAGATGCATCTCCAAAGACCTTTTGACCAGTCCGCCGAGATTTGTGACACGTTTCCGCCGTTGTTCCCGCCTTTTCCCCGCAAAGAACGTCGAAAAGAGTTCCCTTTGTCCGGCCGGGTCAGTGCATCGCCTTGGGCAGGGGGCGCGGTGGGAAGGGC
>CAYLJC010000510.1:0-2772 GCA_964383345.1 uncultured Akkermansia sp.
GAACGCACCTTCGGAATCCTGGATTGCGGGCAGGTATTTTTTGGTGGCGAGGTCGAGGGACTTTTCGACGCCGGGAAAATTGCGACCGGTATTGTGGGCCGCTTTGAGGGCCTGGATTTGCCAGCCGGAAACGGACATGTCCTCTTTCCCCTTGCCGGTGAATCCGTAGGGCCACCCACCGTCCCTGGTCTGGGCATCGACGATGACGCCGGCCGCCTTCCGAATGACCGACTCGAGGCGCGGGATCTCTTTGCCGCTCGCTTTGGTCATGGTGTAAAGTTCCGCGAGGGCATAGGTCGCGATGGCGTGCTCGTAGGCTTCGTGGTGACCGCGTTTGCCGTTGGTCATCCGGCCCTCGTTTTTGAGACCGCGATCCATCAGGAAAAGGGCGGCCTTCACGACCGCCTCACCGAACTTGGCGGATTCGGGCGTCTCGCAATGGCCGAGGAAGGCGAGCAGGGAAAGCCCGGTCATGGCGGCGGTGTATTCCTCTCCGAAGGCGCCGGTCTCCCTGTCTTGTTTGGTCGAGAGAAACTCCAGGCCCTCGCGCACGGCCCGCTCGGCGCGGTCTTCGCCCCCGCTCTCGCGGAGCCGTTTCATGCGCTCGGACATGGAGCAGCGCGACCGCATTCCGGCGGGGATCGCGGCCATGTTCGAGATGTCGCCCATTCCGCTCATCGACATGCCGAATCCGGCGTCGCTGTTGGACATGGCCACCATGGACAGGTTGGTGCTGTTGCTGTCGATCGTGACGGGAACGGAAAAATCGGTGAAGGCCGTACTGGCGACGATGCCGGGCATCGCGGAAGAGGCGGCGGAAGCGGTCTTCGGTCGCATCTTGGTGAGCGTCTGCGAATCGATCTCGGATTCGGTCGTGTTGGCGATCGAGGAAACGGAGATTTGCGGCGGCGACGGCGGAGGGGAAGAGAGCGTCAAGACTCCGAAGAGCACGACAACGATGAGGTGGAGGATCACCGCCGCCAGAATCGCGCTCATCGTTTCCCGGGTCGCGGGCACCTGTTCCGCCGCCTGGACGGCTTCACCCCCGGCGACGATGAAAGAGCGTTCGCCGACGGTGCCGTCATTGGATTCGTAGTCCGCGTATTCCGTCCCCTCGGCCGGCACGACCTCGATGGGCAACACCTCGGCGGGCACCACCTCGTGGATGATTTCACCGACGGGCGCGGAGATGTGCCCGGAATTTCCCTCGCCCTCGCTCTGCCCGGGCCCGACGGGAGAGAGATCGCGGGGGGAGTCCGATTCTCTCAAAAAGGGGGTGTTGCTGGGGGGAACGGGATCTTCCATGAAAACGCGGCGGATGGCGAAAAGGAGGCAGGGCGCCGGGCCGACAGATCGTATCATCCGGAGGGGATTGGCCACAAGATCATTCTTTTCTTTTGAGAACGCGCGTTGAGAACGCGCGGACAGCGGGAGCTGGGGACGGGATGGGGAGACGGGAATGGGGACAGGCTAATAATCAGCACGAGCGCAAATTGACGGAGAAATCGCCTGTCCCTATTGCGGTGCGCATCTGCTATACCGGCCGCAACACCACTGCCACACGACTCACCCCCTCTTCCACTTCCACTCGCCATTGCGGTGCCCGACACTTTCCCCGACGTGAAAATCACCTCGTTTTCCGCCTCGGGGACACCAAAAACCTCACGCGTCTCCGGAAAAATTCACTCATCTCTCCCTTCTTCTTCGCCCGCCTCCTGGCGAACGGTGGCTCTGTCACTTGTCACTCCGGCCCCGGTCCGATCCGGTCGCGCCTCAGGTCCCGTAGGACACAGAGCCCCTCCCAATCGGCCTCCCGCATGCGCCGAGCCCCGCTTTTCCGCTTCAAACCGAGGCAAGCGCGGTGACGGTCAAAGACTTTTTCCACAAAAGCAGCGTTGCCCAACACTCCCCCGTCGATGAAATAACGCACTCGCCGCCGAATGACCCGTCTCAAGGGCAACTTGCCGCCACGCGCCTCCTCCTTTTCGACTTCCTCCTGAGTGAAACCTCGTCTTCTCGGGCGCTCGGGGTTTTCCGGGTTTCCCTTATCCGACAACTCCCGCTCTTCTCCCTGGCCATACAGCCAGAGCCGATAGAGCGGTGCGGTCGCTTTCCAATTTTCTTCAAAATCCTCTCCGCTGATCCGGGGTGCGTTCTGCAATATCCTCCCGAGTCCCTTTCTCGCCCGGCGGTTCCCGGCCACGGCCGAGGCATACCCGCACCAACGATAGTCCTCGATCCGCTCCACCATTCCCGCACGAAAGGGGTTCAGGTCGATGTAGGCGGCGATGGTCATGAGGCTCTTTTCGTCGCCCTCGACGAGGAGACTTTTGTAGCGTTCTTCCCACAAGGTCCCCTTGCGACCCTGGCGACGGTTGTACCAGGAACTGAAGCGCTGCTTGAGTTCTTTCATGAAAATGGAGAGATCTCCCATGCGTTTTTGGTAGCGGTCGAGGATTTGTTGCTCCCATCGCCGGTCCCCGTTCGCAGTGGCCCGATCCAGTTCTTCGCGCACCGCCTCGACGGTGCTGCGGTCGTAGAGGCAAGTCAGGCGGGCGAGGAGGGTTTCCCGGTTGAGGAGCGGCAGGGCGGCTCGGTCGGGTTCCTCGACGAGGAGGTGGAAGTGATTGGACATCACCGCGTAAGTGACGACACGCAGCCCGAGAAAGGCCTCCAGCTTGCGCATCAGACCCACAAAATGTTCCCGCTCCAGGTCACCGAGAATGAACTGCCGGTCCACGACCCGGGAAACCACGTGGTAGTAGCTGAGTC
>CAYLJC010000511.1:0-2766 GCA_964383345.1 uncultured Akkermansia sp.
AGAGGAGAAAGGGTGGAAGGGAAAAGAAGAGTCGGAACCAGCGCGACTATATCACGTTCGGCCGCCGCCCCAAGAAAATTTCGCAACACGTGTCGCGCAACCGACGGTTGGCAGGGAAACGCGAATGATCCCCCCGCCACACAGCCAAACCGCTACCCACTGATCGAGCGGGGGGTGAGAAACTCGATGAGCCGGGCGGAATCCCATTCGACCAGTCCCCAGTAGTCCGCCGCGATCTCAAAACGGGCCACCGCGAGAGTGGGGAATACGTCCAGCCCCCCTCCCCGGGAAAGGGCCGCCGACGCCTCGTGCATACCGGGGTTGTGGCCGATGATCATCACGGTTCCGTCTTCCTCGTCGAGTTGCCGGACAACCGCCAGCAGGATCGCGGGCGGCGCCAGATAGAGTTCCGGCTTCCGCAGGATCCTCTCTTCCGGATAACCCGTCCCCTCCGCAAGCCGTTTTGTCGTCATCATCGCGCGGACCGCAGTGCTGGAGACGATCCGGTCCGGTCTCACCCCCCGCTGCTTCAGGGCGGCGGCCATCGCCGGAGCATCGCGCAAGCCACGGGCGTTGAGAGGCCGGTCGTGATCGGCCAGTCCCGGATGATCCCAGTCGGATTTCGCGTGTCGGATGAGAAGGAGTTCTTTCATGGCGGTGGCGGCACGATGCCGGGACGGGAAGGAGGCACGGACGGGCCGACTTGTCCACGCCAATCCATCACCTTGACAGAAGAAGCCCCGCTCGCCTAGCTTTGGTCTTCACCACCCCTCGATTTTTCATGCCCAAACCATCTCTCCTCCTCCTCGCCGCCGCCGGTTTGCTCTTCGCCCCCGCGCTCCGGGCGGAAAACTGGCCGAACTGGCGGGGACCGCACTTCAACGGTTCCTCCACCGAAACAGGATTTCCCACCGTCTTTTCCCCCACCGAAGGTGTCGCCTGGAAAACCGAACTCCCCGGCGAAGGTGCTTCGACCCCCGTGGTATGGGGCGATGCCGTCTTTCTCACCTCGGTCGATGAGGAGGCCAACGCCGTCGTCGGTTTGCGGATCAGCGCGAAAACCGGCGAAATCGTCTGGTCGGTACCCTTCGGAAAAGGCGTGCGCAGCAACGAGCGCAGCACCTACGCGGGGGCCTCTCCGGTGACCGACGGGAAAACGGTCTGGTTTTTCAGCGGCAGCGGCGATCTCGCCGCGTACGATTTCGACGGGAAGCCGCTCTGGCACCGCAACATCGAGGCCGACTTCGGCGACTTCGCCTTCCAGTGGACTTTCTCCAGTTCCCCCCAACTCTACGACGGACGCCTTTATCTGCAGATTCTCCAGCGCGACGTCCCGGTCAACGGACGCGGTCGCACCGACGGACCGATCGAATCCTTTCTCCTCGCGATGAACCCCGCCACCGGGGAGACCGAGTGGACCCGGAATCGCCCCAATGAAGCCGTCCAGGAATCGAAAGAGGCCTTTTCCACCCCTATCCCCGTGGTCCACGAAGGCCGCGCCGAGATCGTCATCTCCGGCGGCGACTGTCTCACCGGACACGATCCCGCGACGGGAGAAGAACTGTGGCGCTGGGGCACTTACAATCCCACCAAAATCGGCCACTGGCGGCTCGTCCCCTCCCCTGTCTACGGCCGGGGCACCGTCCTCCTCTGCGCTCCCAAAGGGGCTCCGCTGTACGGCATTCCGGCCGGCGGCGAGGGCAATCTTCCCGAGGACTCGGCCCGCTGGGTCAGCGAAGGCAAAATCATGACCTCCGATGTGCCGACGCCGCTTTTTTACGACGGCTATTTTTATGTGCTCAACGACCGCAACAAATTCATCAGCTGCATCGATCCCGTCTCCGGCGAACTGGTCTGGAGCCAGGCCATCGACGCCAAAACCAAGCTGGAAGCCTCGCCCACCGGAGTCGACGGCAAGCTCTACCTGCTGAGTCACCTCGGGGAGGTCTTCGTCTACCGGGCCGGTCCCGACGGCGGGGAACTGCTGAACGCAACGAGCTTCGGCTCGGCCCAGAGTGTGAACATCCGCGCCTCCATCGTGCCGGCCGACAAGACCCTCTACATCCGCACCGACAACGTGCTCTACGCGGTGCGCGAGGAAAGCTGAGCCGGGGTTCCGGTTTTCCGGTTCCGGCGGCGGTTCACTTGAAGTAGCGCTTCAACACGGCCTGCTCCTCCGGACGCAGAGTCTCGCGCGAGACAGCCTCGCCGCCCTGTCCGGTCGAGAGGACGCTCCCGCCCGACTGCGGCCCCGTCGGGGTCTTGTCGATCTCCCGCTCCGTTTCGCCCAACCCGATCACCTCTCCGGGAGTGGCCCGGGAAAGGTCCTCGTTTCGGATCGCTTCGATATTTTCCGTGCCGAGATCGTCCTCCTTGTCGCCGAAAAAAAGCGGGGCGTCGCCACGCCCGCGTTCCACCCCGCCCCGGCCCGGACTCATCTCCGTTCCCATCCCCGGAGCCGCTGCCCACGAATCGCCCTCCTCCAACGCGGGCAGCCCCTCCAACGAACCGAGAGCGCTCGCCCCTTTCTGCAATTGCTCCCGCAGGGCCTGCATTTCCTCGGGGGAGAGACCGGATAACATTTCACTCCCGAGACCGGCCGGGTCGATCGCCTGCAAGCGCTTCCTCAGCGCCTCGTTCAGCGCGAGACCGCTTCCCTTGAGAGCTTCGAGGGCCTCGCTGAATTCTTGCAAATTCCGATCACGCGCCGCCTCGCTCATCCCCGGGGACGCACGTTGCAGCGCCGAGAGATTGCGGTCCAGATTG
>CAYLJC010000512.1:0-2757 GCA_964383345.1 uncultured Akkermansia sp.
CACCCAGCTCACCGAGAGCGAGATTCATCAGCCCGAACTGCCCCTGCAGATCAGTCTCTCCGCCGACGAAGAGGCCGGCACCCTCACGATCAGCGATCACGGCCTCGGCATGACCCGCGAGGAACTGCACGAGAACATCGGGACCATCGCCCATTCCGGTTCCAAGGCGTTTATCAAGTCACTCGAAGAATCCGCCAAAAAAGACAGCGCCCTCATCGGTCAGTTCGGGGTCGGGTTTTACTCCGCCTTCATGGTGGCCGACGAGGTCGCGGTCCACAGCCGCTCCTGGCGTCCTGACGCGGAGAGCCTGGTCTGGACCAGCGACGGAAAATCGGGCTATGAGATCGCCGAATCCGCCGAGGAACTCCCGCGCGGCTGCCGTATCGTCCTGAAGCTGCGCGAGGACTGCAAGGACTTCGCCAAGATCGACGAGGTCCGCCGAGTCCTCGAAAATTACTCCAGCTTCGTTCCTTTCCCTGTTATGATCGGGGAGGAGCGGGTCAACAAGATCGAAGCGATTTGGCGAAAGAAAAAATCGGAGATCTCCGACGAGGAATACACCGAATTTTACAAGTTCAGCGCGAAGGCCTACGACGAACCGCGCTACCGCATGCATTTCAGCTCGGAGATGCCGATCGAGATCAACGCACTCCTTTTTGTGCCCAACGACAACACCGAACTCTGGGGCATGGGGCAGATGGAACCGGGCGTCTCGCTGTATTGTCGCAACGTGCTCATTGACGACAAACCCGCCGGACTCCTCCCCGAATGGCTCCGCTTTCTCCGCGGGGTCATCGACAGCGCCGACATCCCCCTGAACATCAGCCGCGAGTCGATGCAGGACAGCAGCCTCGTGCGCAAACTCAACCGCGTCGTGACCAAGCGTTTCCTCAAGTTCCTCGATGGCGAGGCGAAGGACAACGCCGACAAATTCCGCGAGTTTTACACAAAATTCGGCCGCTTTCTCAAAGAAGGAGTGGTGGTCGATTACGAACATCGCGAGGGCCTCTCCAAGCTGCTGCGTTTCGAGAGTTCCCTGACCGATCCCGGCGTTCTCACCGGCTTCGAGGACTACCTCACCCGGGCGAAGGACGGGCAGGACAAAATTTACTATCTCACCGGGACGGACCGCACCTCCGTCGAAGCGGGTCCCTATCTTGAAGCGCTCCGCTCGCGCGGCCTCGAAGTGATCTACTTCCTCGACAACATCGACGAATACCTGCTGCAGCATTTGCGTGACTTCGATGGCAAAGAGCTGGTCTCCGCCGCCAGCGCCGATCTCGAACTCGATGCCGACGACAGCATCGTCCTCGAGGGCGAACCTCTCGCCGAGAGCGAGATGGAAGCCCTCTGCGAGTATCTCCAGGGCGAACTCGGGGAACAGGTGGAGAAGGTTGCCCCCGGGAATCGCCTCGTCAGCAGTCCCGCCGCCGTGCTCACGGGCGACGACGGCATGTCCGCCCAGATGCGGAACATGATGCGGGCGATGAACCCCGACGGAGCGCTTCCGCCGCAGAAAGTGCAACTCGAGGTGAATCCCCGCCACCCCCTCATTCACGCCCTCGCGGAGGCACGCCAGAGCAACCCTGATCTGGCCAAACTGGTGGTCGGACAACTCCTCGACAACGCCCTTCTCAGTGCCGGAATGCTCGAGGACAGGGTCAGCCTGATCAAACGGGGTTTTGAACTCATGGAAAAAGCGCTGAAAAAATCTTCGGAATAAGAAAAAAGGGTCGCAACTATCCCGAGGGCCGCTCGTTTCATCTGCGGGAAATGAATTTCCCGCTTAACTCCAACAAGAGATGTAAAACTGATGAAAAGATTCCTCGTAGTGACAAGCGCCCTCGTGGCGGGATTGACGGTTGGTCTGGCCCAGGCGGAAGAAGGCAAGGGCAAGGGTAAGGGCAAAGGCGGTGACCCGGTCAAGCGTGCCGAAGCCATGCTCAAAAACCTCGACAAAGACGGCAACGGTACTCTTTCCAAAGAGGAATTCGTCGCCGGCCCCTTCGTCGCCAAATTGAAAGAAAGGCGCGGCGAGGATGCCGTCGACAAACTGTTCGCCGCCCGGGACACCAACAAGGACGGTCAGCTCGACAAAGCCGAACTCTCCGCGCCTCCGAAAGGCAGGGGCGACCGGGGCAAAGGCAAGAAAGGCAAAGGTCCGAGGGACGGAGAAAACAACAAGGCCAAAGGTCCGAGGGACGGAGAAAACAACAAGGCCAAAGGTCCGAGGGACGGAGACGGCGACAAGGGCGAGGGCAAGAAGGACAACGACAAGGACAAGTCGGAAGACAAAGCCAAGGACAAGCCCGCAACCGAGTAACCGGAACCATCCCCCCGTTTTTCAAGAACCCGTCCGCGCGATCCGTCGGACGGGTTTTTTTGTTTCGGGCGGGAGCCGTCGGGGCCGCGCTGTGTCACCGTCAGCCTCCCGCCTCCAATTTCCGGGCGAGGCGTTCCCTCGCGGCGGCGATCTCACGTTCGATCACCGGGAGGGGATTGAGCGGCTCCATCGGGTCGGCCACGGGAGTGACTTCGTTGGTGTCCGGATCCCAATGCACCGGACCGTAGCGACAGGGGGCCGGGTTGTTGGTGAGGATGTTGGCTCCGGCATCACCTTTGTTGTAATGCCAGAATTCGAAGGGGAAATGCATGAACCCGTGGGCCTCCATCATCGCGGTGATGGCGAGCCGGTTCTCGAGGTCCTCGGGGCGGATGAAAGGCGAGCGCATCGGGGTGCGTTCGCTGATCTCGAGG
>CAYLJC010000513.1:0-2755 GCA_964383345.1 uncultured Akkermansia sp.
TCGCACGGTGGAACGGGCGTTCCGCCTGCCATTCGAACAACAACCACCACGCCGCGCCATCGCGGTCTTGGCACGACGGTCCATCCCCTCCATCTTTGGGCTCTTTGCTACTGTCATTCCACCCTCTCGACCGATGCAGCGAACCCTCTTGGCTCTCCTCTTTCTTACTTTTCTCCTCACTCCCGCCCTCTCCCTCGCGGAGAAAAAGCCGGTGAAGATGATTTTCGACACCGACATGGGCAACGACATCGATGACGCCATGGCCCTGGCCATGATCCATCAGTTGCAACGGCGCGGCGCGGTCGATCTCCTCGCGGTCACCTCGACGAAAGACCACCCCAAATCAGCCGCCTACATCGACGCGCTCAATACCTGGTACGGTTTCCCCGATGTCCCCATCGGGGCGGTCCGGGACGGGGCGGCCAAGGGAGAGGGCCGCTTCAACGGACAGGTGGACCGCACCGACGACGCCGGTGATCCTCTCTTCCCCCACGATCTCACCTCCGGGGCCGACGCACCGGAATCCGTCTCGCTGATCCGGAGAATCCTCGCGAGCCAGCCCGATCGGTCGGTCACCCTCGTGCAGGTCGGTTTTTTCACCAACTTCGCCAGGCTTCTCGATTCGAAAGGCGATGCCCATTCCCCCCTCGACGGCCCCGATCTGATCCAGGCGAAAGTCAAAGAGCTGGTTCTCATGGCCGGAGCTTTCCAGACGATCCGGCACCATACCAAACACATCGAATACAATGTGAAGCTCGACATTCCCGCCGCGAAGAAAATCGCCGCCGACTGGCCCACCCCGGTGGTCTGGAGCGGATACGAAATCGGCATCGCTGCCGCGTATCCGTGGTGGAGCATCGTCGAGGACTACAACTACGTGGAGGCCCATCTCATCAAAGACAGCTACCTCGCCTACGTACCCGAACATCCCCACGACCGCCCCACTTGGGATCTCACCGCCGTACTTCACGCGATCCATCCCGGGCGGAACTATTTTTCCCTCTCGCCCGGGGGTCACGTCACCGTGAGCGACGAAGGACGCACCGATTTCTCCGTCCACGACGACGGCAACGACCGCTATCTTATCATGGACGAAATCCAAGCCGCCCGCGTCCGCGAAATGTTCGTGCAACTCTGCAGCGAACCACCTGCCGCGCAGTGACCCCGGCAAAAGCTTGCCAAAGGCGCTCGAAAAGGTGCATCGTTTCGCGTCGGGACCGTCTACCCTGTATTCGGCGGGTCTTGGCGGCTTGCTGCGAATCCCTTTCCACCGCTTACCGCAAAACACCTCGTGATCACACCCGACCCTTTCCTATCCGAACACTCGGCCGCCGTCGAGAAAGCCCTCGCCCGGGCGGCGGCGGCGGTGACGCCCGGTGATTTCAGCGAGCTCATCGGCGATTCCGGCGGGTCGATGCTGCGGGCGATCCGGGAAGTGGTCGCGGCGGATTCCCTCTCCATCTGGATCGCCGACGTCGCGGAGACCCAGCTCGTCGTGACCCATACCGAACCCGACCCGGGTTTCGTCGGCTGGTCCCAGTCGCTCGACGAAGGGCTCACCAGTCTCGCCTACGCCTCGGAACAATCGCTCTGCGAGAACAAGGTCGCCCTCAACGCGGCCCACTCGAAACGCACCGACGACGCTCTCGGGCAGGTCACCGCGGCGATGATCGCCACGCCATTTTATTTCGGTGGTGCGATTCAAGGCGTGATCAGTTGTGTGCAGTTGAAACCCTCGCCCGACGCACCCGATCCGGCCGGCTTTTCCGCCCGCAGCATGAACCGCATCCGTCGGCTCTCCAGCGTGCTGGAACAACTGGTGAATTACCGCCTCCTCATCCGCCTCTTCGAGATGGAACTATGACCACACCCCCGACAGGCACCCGTTTCTCCGGCTGGCCTTCCCTCGAGGAAGCCCGCGAGGCCGCCTGCCTCGGGACTGGAGCCGGAGTGCGCGTCGCGGTGATCGATTCGGGAGTGGAGGCGCGGCACCCGCGACTCGCCTCGCTCCGGATCCGCGATTCGGTCCGCTTTGAGGAGAACGGCGGAACGGTCGTCGCCATCGAACACGAGGGACACGACGTCTACGGCCACGGCACCGCCGTTGCCGGGATCCTCCACGAAATCGCACCCGAGGCCGAGGTCGGGAGCTTCCGGGTGATCGACGCCCGCAGCGTCTCCCGCACCCACCTGATTTGCGCGGGGGTGCGCGAGGCGATCCACCGCGGCTACCACATCCTCAATTGCAGCTTCGGCTGCCGCGGGCTCGCGAAATTCATTCTTCCCCACAAGGAATGGGCCGACGAGGCCTGGCTGCGCGGTGTCCACATCGTCGCCGCGTGCGGCAACACGGACAGCCGCGAGGCGGAGTGGCCCTCTCATTTCGCTTCGGTCATCGGGGTCGATCTGGCCGAAACGACTTCGGAGAGTCTCTTTTTCCGTCGCGATCATCTCGTCGGGTTTTCGGCTCGCGGGGAAAATGTCGAGGTCGCCTGGCTCGGCGGCGGGGTCCAACAGCAGACCGGCACCAGCTTCGCCGCCCCTCGCGTCTCGGGTGCCATCGCCCGGATTCTCTCCGTCTATCCCGGAATTCCTCCGGCGATGATGCACACCATTTTGTCCTCTCTCTCCGAACCCTGGCATCCCGGCCTGAGTTCGGACCGATAACCCCAACTGAAACCACCGACACAAATCCACTCATGAACCCTTCCCTCGCTTTTCTCGGCCCGGTCGATCACCTGCCCGCCGAAGGTTC
>CAYLJC010000514.1:0-2754 GCA_964383345.1 uncultured Akkermansia sp.
CGTGCCGTTTCGTGCAACAAGGGGGTGTTGCGCTGGCGGATCGAGACGCGGGGGATCGCCGCCCACAGCTCCAAACCGCATCTCGGGAAAAATGCCATCGTGGCGATGGCGCGGGTCATCGAGCGGCTGGAGGAGTTTCACGTGGGCCTGCGGGAGCAAACCCATCCGCTCGTCGGCGCGGCGACCTGCACCATTTCCCTGATCGAAGGCGGTGCCCAGGTCAACTTCGTGCCCGAGCGCTGTCTCATCACCCTCGACCGCCGCATGCTTCCGGGAGAAACGGAGATCTCGGTGCTGGCCCGGTATCGATCCCTCCTCGCGGATTTCCCGGCCGCTGAGTTGGTCATTCATCCCCCGCATCTTTCCGACGAAGCGATGGAGACAGCGTCCGATTCTTCTCTGGTGCGGGCGGCCGGTGCGGTCCTCGCGGAAATGGGACTGGACCCGACTCCGGCGGGGGTTCCCTTCGGTTGTGATGTCACCAAACTGCACCGCGCCGGCATCCCCGGAATCATTTTCGGCCCCGGATCCATCGATCAGGCCCACGCGGCGGTCGAGTGGGTCGAACTCGATCAAGTGGAGTTGGCCCTTGCGTTTCACCGCCGTTTTCTGCTCAGTTATGGGATATGAAACATCCGAGCCGCCGCCGCTTTCTCGCCACTACCGGGATCCTTCCGCTCGTTCCGGTGACACCGCTTTTCGCCGACTCCGCCGTGAAGGACGGTTGGATTGACGCCCACGTCCACGTCTGGCCGGCGGATCGCGAAAAATATCCGCTCGCCGAGTCCGCTGTTGGACGAACCATCACTCCCGAGGTTTTCGATCCGGCGATCCTGAGCCGTCATCAGGAGGGCACCGGGGTGACGAGGACGGTCCTCATCCAGATGAGTTTTTACGGCTATGACAACTCCTACATGCTCGACGTCATCGAGTCCGATCCGGAGCGCTATCGCGGCGTCGCCATCGTCGATCACACGGTCGCGGGTGTCGGGGAGAGGATGAAGGACCTTGGTGGCCAGGGCGTCGGCGGATTCCGGCTCTACGCGTTTCCCGACCGCACCAAGGACTGGGCGGGGTCCGCCGGAATGCAGGAAATGTGGAAGGTCGGCGGCGAAGAGGGCCTCGCGATGTGTTGTCTCGCCGATCCCGCCGCGCTCCCGGCGATTCAAAGCATGTGTGAAAAATATGCCGACACTCCCGTCGTCATCGACCATTTCGCCCGCATCGGGGCGAAGGGAACGATAGACCCGGCCGAGCTCGCCCGGCTCCTCGCCCTCGCCGCTTTCCCACGTGTTCACGTGAAGGTTTCCGCTTTCTACGCGCTCGGAAAAAAGCAGCCGCCCTACACCGATCTCGCGCCGATGATACGGGAGCTGCGGGATGCCTTCGGGTCGGAACGACTCATGTGGGGATCGGACTGCCCTTACCAGGTTGCGGGCGAGCATAGCTACGCGGCTTCGGTCGCGCTGGTGCGGGACAAACTCGATTTTCTCTCCGCTGCGGAAAAGAACGACCTTATGAAAAATACCGCCGAGAAAGTATTCTTCCGTTGATTGCGCAGAATAAAAAATGACTTGTTCGTCTCATCCCCGGTATTCGGCCAGGGCGGCGATCACCGCGTCGATGTCGGCCCTGCGGTTGTAGCCGTGGACCGCGAAACGGATGCGACCGGCCTGGTGCATCACGTGAATGTTTCGGGAAAGGAAGTGGGCGTGGAGCGCCGCATCGTCCGTCGTGCGCATCGCCACGATGCCCGAACTGTTGCCCGGCTGCGGAGGAGAGAGGGTGGCGTGGCCGAGATCGGCAAGCCCCTCGTGGAGGCGGGCGACGAGGGCGTCGGCATGGGCGGCGATCGCGGGGATACCGATTTCATGCAATGTTAGGATTCCTTGGCGCAGCGCGTAGATCGCGGGATAGACGGGCATTCCGACGGCGAATCCTCTGGCACCGGGAAACGGTTCGGCGCGGTGAAACCTGTCGTGCTCGAAGGCATTGGCGAGATGAAACCAGCCCCCCGCTTTTACGACGATTCGTTCGCGGGCGTGTTCGGGCACGGCGACGAGGCAGCCGCCGTGGGTGCCGAGGAGCCATTTGTAGGTGCTGGCGAGGAGGCAGTCGGCATCGAGACAATCGAGATCGACGCGGCCGGCCGCCTGGGTCACGTCGACCGCGAGGATGGCGTGCGGGGCGCGTTCCCTCACGAGATCGCGGAAAGGGCCCCAGGGAATCCGGTAGCCGGTCAGGAAACTCACCAGCGAGACCTGGACGAGGCGGGTGCGTTCGCTCAGCATCGCTGCGAGATCCTCGAGTTCGAGAACGCCCTCCCGGTGTTCCCAGAGTTGCACCACGGGACCGTCGCGATGCTGCAGCCACGGGGTCACGCCCGAGGGGAAATCCAGGTTCGAGAGAACGAGATCGTCGCCTTCGGCAAACGAGACCGCCGTGGCGAGCAGGTTGTAGGCCTCGGAGGTCGAAGAAGCGAAGGAGATCTCCGGCGCGCGCAATCCGAGCAGGGCCGCCGCGCTCTCCCGGCAGGCCTCGAACTCGCGGGAAAAGAGGGCGCGTCCGTCCATGCCCATGACCTTGTGCGAAAAATAGCGCTGCAGGGCCTCGCCGGCGGAGAGAGGCGGGACGCCCTCCGCTGCGGTGTTGAGATAGGCGATCCCCTCGAGCGAGGGGAAGTCGTGAGCACGTCTGGCGTCGTCAAGCATGGTCTCCCCTTATAGCCGCGACGGCGGAGGAGAGCAGCTACTT
>CAYLJC010000515.1:0-2752 GCA_964383345.1 uncultured Akkermansia sp.
TCCCCGCCTCCGGTTTCGTCACCTCCCTCCGTCCCCGTCGATCCGATTCCGTCGTCTTCCCCCGCCGATCCGCTGGTGGAGGCGGCGCAGAAGGAGATCAAACACCAGGAGCTTGTTTCGCAGGCCGATTTTACAACCGCCTACCAGGAAAGCACCTACCTTCCGCTTGGCGAGACGCCCGCCCTTCTTTTCAGTGTCGGAATCAAGCCGGGTCCCGGCGGTGCCGCGATGCTTTGTCTGCATCCGGAAAAAGGGCAGGGGATAGAGATGGTCCTGAACGAGCAGATCCTGCATTCGCTCTGCCAACTCCTCATCGACACCACCACAAAGGCCGGCTGGAATCTGAACTTCGCCTTTTTGCCCCGCGACGGAAAGGGCGGCCCCGCGCCCGATGGTCCGCCCCAGGGGCTCAACTGAGAAGTCCGTCCTCTCCCGCGCGGACTCTCACCGGGCGATGATATTGCCGGTCTCGACGATGCCACGGGAGGCGTCGTCTTTGGAAATCCAGGCCCCGTCGGCGGGAGGGGCGGTCAGGGAAACGATCCAGTCTTTCACGACGATGTCGCTCGATCCCTCAATGCGGACGCCGCCGGAGGACTCGGTCAAAATGTTGTCGGTCAGGCTCATCCTTGTCGAATTTTTCACGAGAACGGCACCTTCTTCGGCGAGGAGGGCGCGCAGGGTGTTGTTCGAGAGAATGCAATCCTGACAGGAGTCAAAAACAATTCGTCCGGGGCGCTCGAATTCCCGCGGATTGAAAGTGTTGCCGTTGACGATGACCCGTTTGCTGTTGGTGACATGAAGGTTGTCGGGATTGGGGGCGAAGAAAGTGTTTCCCGTCAGGGTGATGTCGAGACAGGTGTGCAGGTCGATGTTCAACTCGGCGTCGCTGAGGACATTGCCGGAGATCGTGACCGAGTCGATGGGACGCAGCTCCTTGCCGAGGAAACGGATGTTGGCACCGCCTGGAGCGATTTTGTCGTAGTTTTTGCCCGAGTAATTCGAACTGTGCTGAATGGTGCAGCCGGTGATGGCGACCTCGGCGATGGAGCGGCTTTTGTCTTCGGGCGACCCGGAGACGTCGAGGAGGATGTTGGCCGTTGTCGTGGCCGTGTCGTCGCCGGGCATGTTCGCCTCGATGTCGCAGCCGGTGATGTGGAGGTTGCGCACATTGCCGTCGCGCACGACGATGCCGCCGCCTCGGTTGTAGCTGATGTGCGAGTTGCTGACGTTGATCTGGTGGAGGTTGACGTCATCGAGATGCAGACCGATGCCGCTGTTCTCGTAGAGATTTACGTTCGAGATGGTCACGTTGCGGTTGCGTTCGAAGAGGCGGATGCCGGTGCGGCACCAGCGCACCGAAACTTTGGAAATGACAGGCTCCACCGTGCGGACCAATTCGATTCCGTCCGCTTCGGCGTGATTCCCGACGATCTCGATGTCCTCGACGAGGGGCAGGGTTTCGTTCCAGGTGGTCGGTTGGAAGGTCTTCGGAGAGGCGGAGCCTTCGTGAGAGCCGACGATGCGGATGGCGGGTCCGGCCCCGTCCATGATGAGGGTGACCCGGCCGCCAGCGGAGCGGATCACCGCGCTGCCTTTGCCCGCGAGAGCGAACTCCAGCGTTCCGGTGATGCGATGCACTCCCGCCTCCAGGAGAAGGGTGCCCCCGTTTTCCGCGATTTGCTTGCGGAAGTCCTCGGTGCGGTCCGGCATCGCCGCCAGTTCGGGATACTGGATCGTGGCACGCGGCGTTGTCTCTTCAGCGGCGGGAGAGAGGGCGGGGAGGAAAGGGAGAAAGGCGAGGGACAGGCACAAATGAAATCTAATCATGGAGGGAGAGTAAAAGCAGGCGGAAGGAGAGAACAAGGGCGCAGACGCGTTTTTTGCGGCGTGTCGTGCCATCAACAAATGACACCAAAACAAACATCCCCCCGCACCCGAAATCGAAATCGAAATCGAAATCGAAATCGGAAAAGGCAACAAAGGCAAAAGGGCCGCACTTCAACGTGCGCGGAGGAGAACACTCTCCGCTATTGCAAATCCCCCGCGTCGCTGTCAGGTTGCGGGCATGGCTCATCGTTTTCTCCTTCGCCGCCGTGTGGAATTCGCCGACACGGACATGGCGGGGATCATGCATTTTTCGAATTTCTTCCGCTTCATGGAAGTGACCGAGCACGCCTTTTACCGTTCTCTCGGTCTGTCGGTGCATCCCTTTGTCCACGGAAGAGAGACCGCCGGGCCGAAGGTGGGCTGGCCGCGGGTCCACGCCTCGGCCGACTACCGGTTGCCGTTGCATTTTGAAGAGGAGGTCGAGATCGAAATTCTCGTCGAAGAACTCCGGACCAAGAGCGTGCAGTATTTTTTCCGGTTCTGGAAACACCCCGATTCGCCGGATGAGCGTGTCGTCGCGGCGACGGGACGTTTCACGACCGTATCCGTCTCCTTCGACGCAGAAACGCGCCGTATGAAAGCGGTTGCGATCCCCGGCGAATGGCGCGAAAAACTGAGCGTCGCTCCGGAAGGGCTGATTCCTGCCTGACCCCGTTTTTTCAAGAAAATACCCTCTCGATGGATCCCATGAGCAGTTATTCCTGGCTGATTTTCGCCCTCGGCACCGTTCTGACCTGGGGACTTTACGGCATTTTCCTCCACATGGGCCAGGTCGGCATGGCCGATCCGGTGAACGGCCGCTACAAGGCGTTTCTCTTCGTCGGGGTCGCCTACTTCCTCACCGCGGTGATCGCGCCGGTCG
>CAYLJC010000516.1:0-2749 GCA_964383345.1 uncultured Akkermansia sp.
GAGGCCGACCATCAGGCCAATCAAATCGACGTCTACAGCAAGGCCTTCCTCGGTCTCACCGTCTCCTGCGCCCGCTGTCACGACCACAAATTCGACGCGATTTCCACCGCCGATTATTATGCCCTGACCGGCTACCTCCACAGCAGCGCCCGCACCGAACGCTCCATGGACCCCGGCGGCCAACGCGCCGCAGCGGCCCGGAGACAGCGCGAATGGCTCGCAAAGGCCGACGCAAGCCTGACAACACCATCACGTCCGCCTCATCCGGTTGAAACCAAAACCGACGCCGGACTTTTCGCCGACTTTTCCGGCGAGACCCTCCCGTCCGGTTGGTCCACCTACGGAGAGGGATTTGCTCTCACCGGAAGCTCTCCGAAATTCACCCTCGAAGAAGGCCGCCTCCTCACCACGCCCGGCACGATCTCCAGCGTTCGCCTCGGCGAGGCCCACAGCGGTGTGCTGCGCTCCCCCACCTTCGTCATCGAGAGCGATGCCATCCACGTCCGCCTCCGCGCCAAGGGCGGCCTGATGCGCATCGTCATCGACAACTATCATCTCGCGCCGCACAGCGGCCTCCTCTTCCGCGGCACCGTTCACAAAAATCCCGACACCAAGGGCGGGTTCGCCTGGATGCGCTTCGACGGCGACCTCAGGAAATACCGGGGCCACCGCGCCTATCTCGAATTTGTCGATCCCGGGCCGGGCTATTACGAGATCGACGAGATTCGTTTTTCCGATCCGGGGAAAGCGGAAAAAACGCCTCCCTCCGATGCCCCGGTCCTTTCCTCCGAAACCAAAACCCTCCTCGCTGAAGGACGCCGCCTCGCCACGTCCCTCCCGCCCGAGCGTTTTGCCCTGACCATGAGTCAAGGCACCCCGGAGAACGCCCGCGTCTACGTGCGGGGCAGCCACCGCAGTCCCGGCGAGGAAGTGCCGCGTCGTTTTCTCACCGCCCTCGGCGGGCGCGAAGGCAACCGCCTTGTCCTTGCGGAAGAAACCGTGTCCCCGGACAATCCCCTCTTTGCCCGCGTCGCCGTGAACCGTCTCTGGCATCATCTTTTCGGACGCGGCCTCGTCTCCAGCGTTGATGACTTCGGCCCCATGGGACGGACCCCCTCCCATCCCGACCTGCTCGACTGGCTCGCTTCCGATTTCATCGCCAACGGCTGGTCGATCAAACACACCCTCCGCTCCCTCGTCCTCTCCCAGACCTACGCCCAGGCTTCTCTGCCGCATCCCGACATGGAAAAAACATTCCTCGCCACGACCGATCCGACCAACACCCTGCTTCACCACATGCCGGTGCGGCGGCTGTCCGCGGAAGCGATCCGCGACAGCCTCCTCGCGGTCTCGGGCTCACTCGACCCGACACTCTACGGACCCTCCGTCCCGACCCACCGCACCCCCTTCATGACCGGGCGGGGCGCCCGCGAGAGCGGTCCCCTCGACGGGGCCGGACGCCGCACCGTCTACGGCGCGGTCTACCGGAATTTCCTCTCCCCCTTTCTTCTCACCTTCGACATGCCCAATCCCTTCGGACCGAAGGGCCGTCGCGGCACCTCCAACGTCCCCGCCCAGGCCCTCGCGCTCCTGAACGACCCCTTTGTTGTCGATCAGGGAAAAAAATGGGCCGAACGAATCCTCACCGATGCCTCCCTCTCCGACGAGAAACGCCTTTCCCGGATGTACGAAAAAGCCACCGGACGCCTCCCCGAGGCCGCCACCCTCGCCGCCCTCACCGCCTTTCTCAAAGAACAATCCCTCCTCCACGGCGGTGCCGATGCCCACGCCTGGGCCGACCTCGCCCACGTTCTCTTCAACCAAAAGGAGTTTCTCTACCTGCGCTGATCCCGCTCCTCTTTTACCCCGCCCCGCCACACTCCCATGGACTGCCACCAATTCCACCCCCGCCAGGTCAACCGCCGGGACATGCTGCGCCGTTGTGCCATGGGGTTCGGAGCCGTCGCGATGGAGGCCCTCCTCCACGAGGAACTCGCCGCCGCCGCGGTCTCCGCTCCGCTCGCGCCGAAGTCGCCCCATTTTTCAGCAAAGGCGAGAAACGTGATTTTCCTCTATATGGACGGAGGCCCCTCCCAGGTCGATACCTTTGACCACAAACCGCTCCTTGCCAAATACCACGGACGCGATCCCCGGGAACTCATCGGCCAACTCGCCCCGACCCAGTTTGACAATATCGGCAAGGTCCTCAAAAGCCAGTGGGCCTTCCGGCAACGCGGCGAGAGCGGAGCCTGGGTCAGCGATCTTTTCCCCCACCTCGCCGACCCCGAAGTGATCGACGAGATCGCCTTCGTGAAGTCCATGACCTCGAAATTTTCCGAGCACACCTCGGCGAACTATTTTCTCCACAGCGGCAGCGGGCTGCAAGGTCGCCCCAGCATGGGAGCGTGGTTCGGCTACGGACTCGGCACGATGAACCAAAACCTCCCCGGTTTTGTGGTACTCAACGGCGGACTCATTCCCCCCGGCGGACTCGACTGCTTCGGGTCGGGGTTCCTCCCGGCCGCCTACCAGGGTTCCCTCTTTCTCCCCCGCGAGCAGCCTGTCGCCAACATCGAACCGCAGGAACCCGATCCCCGCGTGCAGAGGAACAAACTCGACCTCATCGCCACGCTCGACCGCGCCACCCTCGCCGCGAGCGGTCACGACCCCGGGATCGAGGGGGCGATACAGAACTACGAAACCGCTTTCCGCATGCAGAGTTCGGTCCCCGAACTGATGGACCTGCGCG
>CAYLJC010000517.1:0-2746 GCA_964383345.1 uncultured Akkermansia sp.
CTCGTGCCCGGCCCGCGCCATCGTGATCTCGTCGGACCCCCGCTCGACGATGAGATAGAGCAGGCTGACGAACATGTCCTCACGGATATCGGGAAAGATGGAGTGGTTCACCGAATGCAAAACCGACGCGGGCGAGAGATTGTCGGGCGCGCGGCTGCGCAGATTCGACCGGCACATCGCCATGATCAGCGAAGCGGCGATGCCTTTGCCGCAGACATCCCCGATGGCGATGCCGTAGCGGTCTTCGTCAACCCGGATGTAATCGTAGTAATCTCCGCTGACGAGACGCGCCGCCTTGTACTCCGCCGCCACTTCGTAGTCCCGCAGCGCCGGCGCGGCCCGGGGCAGCAGCACGCGCTGGATCTCGCTGGCCTGGGTGAGTTCGCGCTCGAAGCGCCGTTTCTCCGCCGCCTCGACGTGAATGATGGCGCTGCCGAGGGCGAAAGAGCTCTGTTCGGCGACGCTGGCGAAGACCTCCTCGTCGTTCCGGCTGAATCTCTCGCCCCCCTTCCGGGTCACCGCGAGAACCCCGACCTGTTTGCGGGCGTAGACAAGCGGCGCGGCGAGAAGCCTCACCCCTCGATGGAAATCGCTCGCTCCCGCGGCAAAGTCGGGGTGTTCGATGAGATCCCCCACACAGAAAATTTTTCCTTCCCGTATCACCCGGCTGATCAAAAAGTCGTCGAGATCGAGGGTGGAGAGACGGATGTAGCTGCGGTACTGGTTCTCCGCATCGGCGGGATCTTCGAGGGCCTTGATTTCCACCGGGACGGGCAGGACCGGAGCGGTGGCGGCCGACTGGCAAATCGGAACGAGCTGCCCGGTGTCACCATCGAGCAGATAAAGCACCCCGGCATCCCCGTTGATCACGTCAGCGACGCCGTCGACGATGTAGCGATGCATGTTCGAGGGGGAATGATCATCCTGCAGCTTTTCCCCGAGTCCGTGGAGAAAATCGAACATGCGACGCTCCTCGATCTCGATCGCATCGCGCTCTTGCGCGATCCGGGTGAGGGCACGGCGCTCCCGTAGCCATACGAAGGCAGCGGTGGCGAGGGCCAGCGCTAGGAGGATGGCATACACGAAATGTTCCATGAGATGCCTCGTCCCGGGAGCTATCGGTCGACCGGTTGCGCCTCCAGTTCCATTTTGAGAAATTCCACCACGTCGCAAAAGCGGCTCCGGTTCTCTTCGTTGGCCGCGATGAGCGCCTCGTGGGCGTCGAGGACAAACTCGGTGTGCTCGGCCTTGCTCAAGGTCGGACAGGGAAGCGGCTTCTCCAGATTTTGTGCGACCAGTTCGCGTTCCCGCGACCACCTCGCCCCTTCGAGATCGAGCTTGATGAGTTGGTCGAGGCCGAGTTTGGAGATCGACTTGGCGTTGCGCTCGCCGGGGTTGATGATCTCGACCCCGCCACAGGCATCCGCCTCACTGACCCGCGCGGCGAGACGGTAGAGCATGCCGATGAAGGTCGAATCGATGCCGCGGCAATCCGCCAGATCAATGACAAATCGCCGCCAGCCCTTCTCGAAGCGTCTCGAGAGAAACTCCTTGATACAGGGGGCGTTCTCGTGATTCGCCGAACCGGTCACCTTTACCCAGGCCACCGATCCCAGACACCCGACTTGTATGGATCCTTCAGCACTCACGTAGGAAAGAATAATCTCCGACAAAATTTACCGCGACCGGAACGGACCGCAGGCCCTCCGCACCGGCCCCGACGGGGTCCCGGGAGGAAAAAGAGCACCCGGCCTGATGATTCATACGTCGTTCCATTGTCCCGATTACTGCCAGAGATACGATTTGTATTCCGCCACCACGGTTCCGTTTTCCACGATGGAGGCTTTCCACTGCGTCACTTTGCCATCGCGATGGTAATCGTCCCCGGTGACTTCCAACTTGGTTACGTTGCGGCGCTTGGGTGCGGCCACCGCCACTTCCTGGCTGTGGACTTTCAGGCCGGTCCGGCCCTGTCGATATTCGAGACGGACGGTCGCGGGGACCTTGGTCTCGGATTCCCAGAAAATCGTGAAATAATTTCCGTAGCGCTCGCGTATCTCTTCACCCTCGACCGCACCGTGGAGATGGCGGAAGTATTCGAAATCGATCATCTGGTCCTCCGTCTGCACATATGACTGCCCGTGCATGTGGTAGGGGTTCACCTTGGTGATCGTGACGGGTCCGCTGCCGCCCGTGGCGCACCCGGTGAGGAACAAAAAGGCGCCGCAGGCGCTGGCTTGGAGGAGTCTCGTGAATTCCGGTGTCATCCGAATGCGTAAAAGGGAGGAATAGCATTGTCCGCCCACCCTACTTGTCACGCGAAAAGTGGACGAGCCTTACAAAAGATAGGCCCGATTTTCCCGAGGGAAAACGAAAAGGTACGTTTTCACCTCCTTCTCCGACGAGCGGCGAAACTCACGAGGAGCGCTTCCGCTTCACGTTTTCCCAGGTCGCGTCCATTTCCTCCAGAGTGGCGGAGCGGAGATCCCGCCCGCTCTTTTCGAGTTCCTCTTCGACCGCCTGCAATCTCCCCACGAATTTTCCGTTCGCAGCGTGGAGGAGCAACTCCGCCTCGTGACCGGTCCGACGGGCCAGATTGACCACCGCAAAAAGAAGGTCGCCGATCTCTTCGGCCACCTTTTCCCCGCAGCCCGAATCGAGCGCCTCCACCACTTCCTCCAGCTCCTCGCGCACTTTCCCGATCACGGGCGGCAGATCCGGCCAATCGAAACCCACCGTCGCCGCC
>CAYLJC010000518.1:0-2743 GCA_964383345.1 uncultured Akkermansia sp.
TTTTGCCACATTCCCTTGATACGGGGGGCATTTCAAGAAGATGTGAAAGCAGAGAAACGTCCTCTTGACCCCATAACCGAAGAACGGAAGATTCGGCAATCCCCCCGCTTCCCTCTTCTCGCGCACATTCGTGACAGGTTTGCGCGGAGCGGACGTCTCAAGGGAATTCTTTTTGATGAAGTATCCCCATCCGACTTGGAAAAACGTGATGCTGATTGTCGGGATACTCCTGGTGTCCATCAATCTGCGTCCGTCGATCACAGCGGTGGGCGCTCTGGCCGAACGTATCCACCTGAGCGGCCTGAGCCTGCAGGAGATCGGCGCTCTGACCACCGTTCCCCTGATCTTGTTCGGACTCATCGGAGTGGGAGCGGGATGGGTGGGCGGCCGGATCGGCTTCGCGCGGGCCTTGGGCGTCGGACTGCTCCTCCTCGCGGCGGGATGCTGGATTCGATCCATCGACGCCGCCCACTCGGGAGTATGGCGTATCGTTGGCACCGTGCTGATCGGTGCCGGAATCGCCCTGGGTAACGTGCTCCTTCCCGGCGTCGTCAAAAGTCGTTTCCCCCGCCACGTGGGACCTCTCACGAGCCTCTATTCCACCGCGCTCAACCTCGGTGCCGCCCTCGGCATTGCCTTCGCCATTCCGCTGGCCGACACCCTGCCGGGCGGGTGGCCCGCTTCGCTCTCGGCCTGGGGATGGGTCGCGCTCCTGACCCTCCTGATCTGGTCCCCCCAAATGCGAAGTTCCCCGGCCCGGAGGCCACCGGTCCATCCCCTCGCGGGACTCCGCTCCCTCGTAAAACAGCGGCGCGCCTGGGAGATCTCCGCCCACATGGGATTGCAATCCATGGTTTTTTAGTCCGCGGTTTCGTGGTTGCCCAGCGTGCTGCAAAGTCGGGGAATGGAAGAATCGGCGGCCGCCCAATGGGTCACCGCGATGCAGATCCTGGGGTGCGTCAGTAGTTTGGTGATCCCCACTCTGGCGGGTCGCCGGGCCTCTCAGAGCGGCTGGATTTTCGGATGCGGGATCACGAGCGCGATGAGCCTGCTGGCGCTCCTGGTCCTGCCGTCCGGATGGATCGGGCTACCGGTGCTCACCCTCGGTCTGGGCCTGAACGCCTCGTTCGGGCTTTGCCTGTTGATCATCGTCCTGCGCAGCGAAGATTCCGATACCACGGCACATCTCTCCTCGATGGCTCAGGGCATCGGCTATCTGCTGGCCGCGCCGGGGCCATGGCTGATCGGTGTGATCAGCGGTGCGACCGGGGGCTGGAACCTCGCGGTCGCCACCATCGCACTCATGGCGGTGGTCACGGCGGTGCTGGGGTTCGGCGCCGGCCGCGAAGGCCGCTTGCAGGCGTCCCCGTGAACGTTCCGAATGATCCCGCAAGCACGGGTTTTGCCGCCGTCGGAGCGCTTTTCCGGAACGCTTCAAAACGCCTCCGGAATCACGCTGATGCGAAGGGATGGGAAGATCAAGTCGAGGTGTTCGTGATCGGATTCGATGGCGGTGAGACGGCTGCCTTCCAGGCTGGAAAGCTCCGGGATCTCCCTCGTCTCCGGGACAGCGCCACCGTCGGGAGAAATCCCCCCGTCCGCGAGATCAAGCGACGAGAGCAGGATCGGCGACGAGGTGACCATCCAGTAGGGGGGGATGACCAGTCGGGCCGGATCGGATGAAGCCGGACCGGCCAATTCCAGAACGAGGGCGCTGCGATGGGGCAGCAGACGCACCGTGATGATCTCGCGACCGATGAGATGATCCAGATCGGGCCAAACTCCGATCTGGGATTGGATGACCCGGTTCACCGGTGATACGTCCGTGAGTTTGGGAACGTGAATAGGCAGGACTGCGGGCGATGACATGTTTCGATGGGGTTGGAAAAGTATTCTCGTGGGTTCACTCTGATTCCGAACCGGCGGATCGGCAAAATCGGTCGACCAGCCGTAGACGCGGCTTCGCCGGGGAATGGCGTCACGGACGGGAAAGCCCGCCTTGTGCCGCCTCCCCGGAGGCCGCGGTGATCCAATGGATCCAATGGCTCACTCCGATCCGCATCGGGTGCAGGTGAGAGCCTCGGGCTGTGCGTCGAGCCGCGCCCAGGGGATGGATTCGCGGCACACTTCGCACTCGCCGTAGAGACCGGCATCCATGCTCTCGAGAGCGGCTTCGAGCAAGTGCAGCCTTTCTTCGCGCAGCCGCATCGAAGTCGCCGAGACTTCGTCGAGCGACTCCGGGGCATGACGGGAGGAACTGCCGATGGCATGGGGCGATATCGACTCTTCGAGTTCCGCCTTGGCGGCGTTCAGCTCTTCTTTCAACAGTTGGATTTCATCCGTAATCCTGACTTCCAGTTCGATGAGCTGGTCTATCGTGGGCGGTTCGAAGTTCCGTGGATCGGGAGGGGGCAATGTGGATGTATTCATTAGGATAGATTGGGTTTTATTGTTAGTGTATTGGCATGTCGGGAAGGATTTTCTGAGGGCTGGAGTTTGCGGATATCCGGTGTGAAATTCCCGCCGGATGGAGTTTTCCCACGTGTCAGAGCCGGAAAAATCGATCCGGGATGCGGTGGGGGCTGAGAAAGGGTCGGTTACGGGATTCTCCGGCGATAGGCGGGAGAGAGGAGGAAGGAATCCATCCGGGGCCGATCGCGACGGATCGAAAGCGGATAGGACCGTTCGCGTGGATCGGACTTACCCTGAAAAGAATGCGGGAAAGTCCGACTAGACCCGGTAG
>CAYLJC010000519.1:0-2728 GCA_964383345.1 uncultured Akkermansia sp.
CAGGCCGCAGGCCGAGTGAAAAAAGAGCGGTTGGTAGGTCTTGCCGGGCAAATCCGCGACCGCGCGGGACGCCGCCCAGGCGAGTTCGCTGTTCTCCCCCGGGACGAAATTATCAAAACGAAAAGTCTCGACGAGACCGGCGGCGCGGCCCAGTTCGCGCAATTTTTTTTCGCTCACTTTCTCCGCGAGAACGCGCGGCTTCACCTTCCGCCGCTCTTCCGAAGATACCTCGACGATGGCTTCGGGTTCCTCTTCGGAAGTGATGGAATCCTCTTCCGGGGAGGTACCCACCTCAAAGCGAATCTGCCCGCAGGCGCCGAGATGGTTTTCAAAAACAGATAATAAAGAATTTTTAAAATTTTCCTCCACCCAGATCGCGTTGATCATGCCCGGAGCGACGAGGACCACCTCCTCGGGAGACAGCGAGCGGAGTTGAAAATTTGCAAACCAGAGGTCGAAAGTGTTTTGGCCGAGTTCGGTCCGAAGATCGTTCGAAATAGTTGTCCAAAGTGCGTTGAGTTGAGTGGGGGGAATATCGGGTTGCGGGTCGTCAAGCGGGTGTGAATCGTGCATTCTCGGGGTTACGGTAACGGGGTCGGTGTGTGTGCGTGAAACGGTGTAGCATTGTCAGGGAAGAGGCGGTGTCGTTTTCCAATTTTATAACTCATTATTTATTAATTTGTTATACATAAGGAAAACCGGGGCGAAATTCGCTCGGGGAGCGCTCTCGTCCGCAGAATCCTTTTCCCTCTCTCGGAGAAGATCGGGGGGGAAACGTGTGCCGACGGGAGTGCGGACCCGTCCTGCTGTTTCCTCCTCTTCCCCTCCGGGAAAATGCTCGGAGGATCATCGTTGCATCCCGCCTCCCCGGAGACAACCCTAAAAGTGACAAATACGGCATATTTTTTGCGGACCCCCCGGCGGAGATTCGCGCCGGAAAACCAATTAAGCGTCATTGACTGAAATTGTAAGAAAAAACTCATTAAGCCATATAGAAATTATAAATTACTTAGGTTTTTTTCTTCCCGAAATCCAGCCCAGTCCCGCCGTGAGCACTGTCGTGACCGGCCACATCCATGCGGTGGCGACGGTGGGGTTCACCGAATCCGGCTTTCCTCCGACCCGTTCGTAGCCGGGCAGTTGCGCCAGCCACGCCGCCAGCGAATCATCCGGGAAGAGATCCCACAGATCGGTTCTGACGAAAAGAACCAGAAGGAAAGAGAGGAAGGTGCCGACAAGGAGTCCTTGGACACCGCCACGTCCCTTTCCGAAGAGGGCGACGAGGAAGATCCCGAGGAGAGGCCCCGCGGTGTAGTGGAGCAGGCCCGAGGCAGACGGCAGGACGGGGGTCCGGGTGTTTTCCGTGATCACAAACAGTCCAAAAGTAGATCCGATCAGCACCACGCCCCACCCCAGAACGAGGAGACGGGCGAGACGCAGCGGTTTTTTCCGTTCGGGGTTCACATCCTCCCGATCGCTCCTCCGCATCCATGACAAAGTTGTCTGGCTCAGCGCCGCGAGGATGGAATCGAGGCTGGAGATCGCCGCCGCGAGGATTCCCGCGAGGAGAAGTCCCCGGGCCGCCGCCGGCAGTTCCGTGACGATCCACACCGGAAAAGCCATCTCCGGGAGGAGCGGCTCTCCGCCCGACCACCGCAGCGCGTTCATGATGAGAGGATCGGTGGGCGGTTGCCGCGTATAGAAAACGTGGAGCGCCGCCCCCACCAGCAGCAACAGCACGGTGGCGAGTTGCCCCAGCCAACTCCAGATGACGGCCTTGCGGGCGTCCCCGGCGTCGCGGCAGCAGAAGAGCCGCTGGACGTTGCGCTGATCGACTCCGAAGGCGTGGAGATGGAGAAAGGGAACCGCAAAAACCGCCACCCAGAAGGTAAACCGCAGTTCCGGAGAAAGATCAAAATTCCACAGCCGCATTTTGTCCGTGGTGGCCCCGTCAAAGCTCTCCGACGACCGGGCCACGGAAAAGAGAGTCTCCCATCCGTCGGAAAAACCCTCCACCAGCCACCACAGCGCCGTCAGCCCCCCGACCACGAAGAGTCCCAACTGCACCACATCGGTCCAGATCACCGTGCGCATCCCCCCGATGAGAGTCCAGCCCACCGCGATCACCCCGATCCCGACGAGGCACCCTTCGAAAGGCAACGGAGTGATCGCCCGGAGCACCAGCGTCGCGACCAGCAGACGGACACACTGGGGCAACACGCTCCCCGCGAGGAAGAGGGCGGTGGCGAGTCGTTTCCCTCCCTCGCCGAGGCGACGCCCGATGAAATCGTAGGGGCTGTAGGTGTCCTTTTCGTAAAAGACCTTCACAAACCAACAACCCACCGCCACGCGTGCGAGAAGGGAACCGATCGCCCACTGCAGATACGTGAAATCACCCCGCAGGGCCATGACCGATCCGGGCACGACGAGGAAGGTCGCCGCGCCGATTTCCGCAGCGATGAGAGAACCCGTCACCGCCGGCCAGGGCAGCGAGCGTCCGCCGAGGAAAAAATCGTCTGTGTCCGCCTGCCTGCCACGCAGACAATATCCCACCAGGCTGGTGAAAAGCAGACAGGCGAACGCCACGCTCCAATCGAGAGGGGTGAGAAACTCATGGAGACCGTTCATGGAGAGGGAGGCGACTCGCATCACGCGTATCGCCCCTTATCATGGTACAGGGAACGCGATTCCCAAAAGAAAAATCGCCCGTCGCGGCGACGCATTCAGG
>CAYLJC010000520.1:0-2727 GCA_964383345.1 uncultured Akkermansia sp.
ACATCCCAGCGCCCGAGAGGCAGGACGGGCCACAGTTCGCCGCGGGCGGCTTCGAGACCGTCGGACTGGAGCAGGAAGCTGCGGATCTCGTCCGGCAATGTCACCTTTTGCTCCGCTTCCCATTCGCGGAGGGCGTCTTCCGGCACGGGCGGGAAAAACGAGGCGTCGATCTTGTGCTGCCGTGCCTGGGGCAGCTCGGTGAGGGCGATGATTTCGGGTTTCCAGGCGGAGTTCATGGGCGGGTGTGGCTCGCCGCCCAGCATACCGGTCCCAAGGCCTGATGCCAAGGCCGCGCCCGCGGGAAAAGGAGGCGGATCAATGGTTGAAATCGATCGAGCCGATCTCGATGAGGGTCCCGTAGAGCCTGGTCGAAGCACTGCGGCCTTCGAGAACGTAAAACTCGTCGAAGAGACTGATCCCGTCCGTGCTGGTTTCGCCGAATTCGAGTTGGAAGAGAAATTCGATTCCCTGAAAAGTGATGGTCTGGCTGCCCATGGGGTCGGCGAGTTGTACATAGTCCGCGTCCGCCCAGAGGTCGTCGGGGTCGTTCTTATTGGTGACGTTGATCAAATCGAAGTCAAAATCGAGCGCGGTCGAGGCGGCGACTCCGTTCATGTTGAAGTTCAGGTTGGCGGTGAAGGTGATGTGATCCGCCGCCGTTCCGCCGAGGATGGTGCCGTTGAAGTAGTCGAGGGTTCCGATCTGGAAGCGTTCCCCGGCGGTGACGGTGTCGAAGGAGGAGGAGGAGAAATCGAGCCAGCTCTTCATGTGACCGGGAGCGTCATCGCGCCCCCACTCAAAGTAATCCGAGGAAGCACCGTCGCTGAGATTGGTCACCATGTTTTTTTCTCCGGTGGGATCGGAGAAGCTGCCCGCAGCGGAGCCCGTGACCAGGGCGGCTTCCACTCCGAGGGTACGCAGGCTGGTGGTGCTGGGGGTGTAAAAATCGTTGACCGGGGTCGCGCGCGCCTGGACGAGCGCTCCGCCGGGATAGTCGTCGCGGTTCAGCGGGAAGGGACCGGTGTAGTCCGTCCAGGGTTCGTCGCCGATTTTGTACTGCATCGTTGAAAGACCGGACGAGTTTTGTTCGATGAGGGTCACATGAATGACGCGTCCGGTGAAAAGTCCCATCTGGGGGCGGTCGGGGGAGATCACGGGGGCGATGAGAGCACCCGGGATAAAATCATAGTTTTGATCGACGCGACCGCTGTCCGAATAAAGGTCGCTGATGGCGATGGCCTGGGCCGCCACGAGAGCACCGGGCGGAACCGAGAGCGGTCCGGTGTAGGCCTTCCAATTCCCGAAATCGATGGAGTAAAAAAGTTCCGACGAACCCGCCGGATTCGGGTTCGAGAGGGCGAGGGGCAGATCGAAGGACGTGATCGGGAAAACTCCCGAAGGGACGGAAAAAGTGGGGGAGGCGAGCGGGGTGCGACCGACCGGACCGCTGCCGGGAGGGGCCGGGGTGGCGACGGTATCGGGAACTTCGGTCAGCGGCATCGCGGAGGGACCCGCAGGCAGGGAGGCGGGGAGTTCCTGGTAGTCCCAGATCCAACTGTCTTTTGCGGCATAGAGCATGGAGGGGCGGCTGTTTGTGTCCTCCACGCCCTGATTGGTGAGGGTGTCGTCGAGAACGAAACTCTTGATTCCCGGAGTGCTGCCCGAGGTCGCGAGAACAAAGCGACCGGCGTCGCCGTCCCAATAGGCCCGCCGTGTTTTCCGACCGGCTTCTTCGGCGCTCTGCAGGACGAAGGTGAGGCGCTCATCGACCTTGCTGCCGCTCAGTGTGGGAACGCGGGAGGCATGGCTCATGCGGCTTTTGAGGGCGCTGAGAACTTCCTCGGGCGAGCTGGCGACGGAGAGATCCCCCCCGGTACCGAGGTAGGCGAGGACGCTCCGGTTGAGGGAATCGACGTCGGATTGGAGCTTCTGCTCGCGGGCCGAAGTCACCACATGGGAGAAAACCACTCCCCCGAGGGACGCGACGATCCCGATCACCGCCACGACAATGAGGGCTTCCAGCAAGGAGAAGGCGCGTCTGTTCTTCATGTTTTAAAAAACCGTAATAATTGCAAATATCATAATTTTTGTTAAATAACAAGGAGAAAATTGACCATCTGGAAGGGTTTTGGGTCCGCACCGCATTTTCTTCCCAAAAATGCGTGCTGGCGCAAAACCGACCGGAAATTCTCGTATCGTATGTCCGCATCTGCGGCATCCTCACGGTGCATGAACGATCTCACCGACACACTCGCGCGTCTCATCTCGATCAACAGCGTCAACCCCGAATGGAACGGTCCGGGGGAGGCGGAGGCAGGCGTGTTTGTCAGGGAGTTCCTCGAAGGGGCCGGCCTGGAAGTGTGGGTCGATGAGGTGCTCCCCGGTCGCGCCAACATCATCGCGCGGCTGCCGGGGCGCGACGCCTCCCGCTCGGTTCTCCTGGAGGCGCATTTGGATACCGTTTCCGTCGCGGACATGACGATCCCGCCTTTTGATCCGGTGGTCCGCGATGGCCGTATCCACGGGCGCGGTTCCTGTGATACCAAGGCTGGCCTCGCGGCGATGATGCTGGCCTTGACGAGCCTCCATGCCGAGGGCCTGCGGCCGCCCTGCGATGTCTATTTCGCCGCCGTCGTCGATGAAGAGAACGCCTTCCGCGGAGTCCTCCGGTTGATTGACTGGATGCGGGAAAAAGGGATCCATCCCGAGGCGGCCCTCGTCGCCGAG
>CAYLJC010000521.1:0-2718 GCA_964383345.1 uncultured Akkermansia sp.
CTCGCCCGGTGCAAGCAATTACGGCCGCTACATCGTGGTGCATCACGACTGGGGCTACGGTCCCTTTTTCTCTCTTTACGCCCACCTCGCCGCAACAAACGTATCCGCCGGCCAGCCGGTCCAGGCGGGAAAAACGATAGGAAAGCTGGGCTACACCGGTGCCGGCATCAACAAGGAGCGCGCCCACGTCCATCTCGAGCTGAACATGATCCTGAGCGATCATTTCAAGCGCTGGTATGACCGCCATTTCACGACAAAAAATCGTCACGGGATTTTCAACGGATTCAATCTCACGGGGATGGACATCGCCGGGGTTTTCCTCGCCCATCGCTCCCATCCGAATCTCACCCTGCCCGAGTTCCTCGCCCAGACCGAGATCCACTACAAGGTGCTCATCCCCAAATCGGGAGTGCTGCCCTTTCTGAGGCGATATCCTTTCATGGCGCGTGAGTACGACAAGGTCGCGAATCCGACAAGTTGGGAAATCGCCTTTGCCGCCACTGGCGTGCCACTCGAAATCCGTCCCAGCGACCGCACCCCCTCCAATCCCGTCGTCACCTACGTGAAACCCACCACGGGCAATCACTCCGACCACACGATGGGACGCCTCACCGGCACCGGCGACAGCGCCAGTCTGACTCCTTCCGGCTCGCGCTACATGCAGTTGATCAGCGACTCGTTCTGAGAAGCGGTGGCGGATCAGGAATAAATTTCTTCAAAAACGCCGCCGCCGAGGAGGCGGTCACCTTCGTAAAACCCACAGATCTGCCCCGGCGTGAGGGCGCGCTGCGGAATCGCGCAGGTGAGTTCGACGGTCTCCTCGTCGAGAAAGTTTGCCGCAACGGGAATCGCGGCGGATCGATAGCGCGGCTGGATCAGGAGATTCTTACTTTCCGTCAAAGGACGGTTGGTCACCGAAATGCTCCCGACGCGGCAGCGGGTCGCGTAGAGTCCCGGCGTATCGGTCTCGTCGAAGGCCACGACCAGTTCTTTCGTCGCGGATCGTTTGGCGACCACCACGTAGGCCTTTCCAAAGGTGTTCGAGGGCACCCCCAACCCTCTGCGCTGGCCAAGGGTGTGCAGATGAAGCCCGCGGTGTTCGCCAACTTTCCTCCCCTCCAGCGTCACGATGTCGCCGGGATCGTCGGGAATGTAGTGGGCGAGGAAATCGCTCATCCGGATGTCGCCGATGAAGCAGATGCCCTGGCTGTCCTTTTTTTCCGCGACGGGAATCCCGAAGCGCGCTGCCTCCCGCCGCACCTCGGATTTGGGCAAATGACCGATGGGAAAAAGAGCGGGTTGGATTTGCTCCTGTCGCAAGAGGGCGAGGAAATAACTCTGGTCCTTCCCCGGCGCACCGCGCAGGATGTCGACCGATCCGTCGCCGTGGCGTTCGATCCGCGCGTAGTGCCCCGTCGCCAGGAATTCGAATCCCTGAGCCGCCGCGAATTCGCGGAAAATGCCGAACTTCATCTCCCGGTTGCACATCACATCCGGATTCGGCGTGATGCCCTCGCGATACCCCGAGAGCAGATACTCGACGACCCGGTCGCGGTACTGCTCGGTGAGGCTGAGAATCCGGAACTCGATCCCGAGGGACTCGCAGACCGCCCGCGCATCGCGGATGTCCTGCTCCCAGGGACAGTCGCCGGGAAGGCCCTCCTCATTCGTCCAGTTTTTCATGTAGGCCCCGACAAGTTCGTGTCCCTGCTCCAGGAGCAGGGCCGCCGCGACGCTGGAGTCCACTCCCCCGGACATAGCTGCAAGGATTTTCGCCATCGCCGAGCCTACAGCGGGAAGGGACGGTTTTCAGCCGAATTCGTTTGCGCAACCGCCCTCCCATCCGCCCACGAATCGCGAGGGCGGTTGCGCAAAGGCGATTCCTCCATCATCATGCGGGTCGCGCCGAGCCCCGCGAGGTTACATCTTCATGCCCTGCCCCTGCCTTATGGACAGATCCCACCTTATGGACAGATCATTTTTCCCCTTCCCCCTCCTCCTCACGCCCGCCTTGTCAATCTTGGTCTCCTGCGGAGACAACCAGCCACAAGCCCCGGCGAAATCCACTCCCGCTGCAGCGGCCCTGGTTTCCACGACAAAAGTGGAACTAAAAACCTTTTCCGACACGACGATCTCTGTCGGGAATCTGCGCGCCGAGGAATCTGTCGACATCTCCGCCAGCGTCACGGAAAAAATCGTGAGCCTCGACTTCCGGGACGGCCAGACGATGAAAGAGGGCGATATTATCGCCCGGCTTGAAGCGGACGAGGAAATGGCTCTCATGGACATCGCCAAAGCCGAGTTGGCGGAAGAGAAACGCGAGATCGAGCGGCTCGAAGGTCTGGTGAAAATGAGTGCTGTCGCGGAAGTCACCCTGGAGGAGCGCCGCACCCAGGCAGTCCGCGCCGAAGGCTCGATCAGCCGGATCGAAGCGATGCTCAAAGACAGGCGCATCACCGCGCCTTTCGACGGCATCATCGGGTTGCGCCGCATCAGCACAGGCGCCCTCGTTTCCCCCGGCACCCTGATCACGACACTGGACAAGATCGATTCCATGAAGCTCGACTTCACCGTCCCCGAGGTTTTCCTCGGCACACTCACAGAGGGCACCGCCCTCACCGCCAGCACAGTGGCTTATCCCGACGAAACGTTCACCGGGCACATCGAAACCATAGACACCCGGGTCGACCCCGTGACCCGGTCTGTCCCGGTGAGAGC
>CAYLJC010000522.1:0-2713 GCA_964383345.1 uncultured Akkermansia sp.
GACTATATCGGCTCATGAATCCGCAGACCCTTTCCTCCTCCCTCGCCGTCCTGCGGCATTCCGGCTCCGTCTTCGGAATGCTCTTCACGAAAGGGCGCGCCGTGCTGCATCAGGACACCGCCCTGCCCGAAGACCGCCTCGCCGAGCTGGTCGTCAATCTCGATGACATCGCCTATTATTTTGAGCAGGAAAAACGTCGTCCCGACCAGATTTCCTTCGGCTACGACGGTGGCAACCTTCTCCTTTTCCTGCGGGGCGATCTCCGCCTGCTTCTCCTTCACCATCAGGTGGACGAGGTGGATGATCTGGCCGCCGCCGCCACCGCGTTTCTCAAGGACCACGCGATGAGCGCTCTCGTCGAGCAATGGGCGCTGGAGAACGCCGCCACCTGAGACCTGCCAGGAAGAGTCTTCGCGAGATTCCCGGGGCGGGGGAGGCGCGGGAGAACCGCTCCTCCGCCGCAGACAAAAAAAGCCGCCATCGCTGGCAGCTTTTTCCTTCCTGAAATCAGATCGCGTTACGGCTGTTACGCTTCGTCGGCACCCGACGAGTTGGTCGCGGCCGCAGTGGCGTTGGCGCTGGTTCTCAGCGTGAAACGGAACTTGTTCTTGTTGCGCTTGGCGTTGGAGCGGGCTTTGCGCTTGGCCTTCTGCGCGGGGGTCTCGAAAGAGCGCAGGCGGCGCATTTCTTCCATGATGCCCTCGGTCTCCATTTTGCTTTTGAGACGTTTGAGGGCGCGGTCGATCGGCTCGCCTTTTTTAATATCAACTTCGGGCATGGTAGGAATCAGTGGATTTCAGGAATGGTCGGACCTCCCGGATGCGGGCGGAAAGGCGGGAATCTAGGAGGCGAAGCCCGTTTCGTCAAGAGCGGGAATGGGAGGGGCGCGGAATAAATCCAAGAGCGGAACCCGCGCCCCCCGCGGGATCAGTCTTCTTTCTGCAGGCTCGCGACCACGCTGAAGTCTTCCAGAGTGGAGGTATCCCCCTTCACTTCGCCGCCCGAGACAATTTCCTTGAGGAGTCGCCGCATGATCTTGCCGCTCCGGGTTTTGGGCAGCATTTGGGCGAAGCGGATGTCGTCGGGTTTGGCGATGGCACCGATTTGGTGACCGACATGGTTGCGGAGTTCCTTGGCGAGTTCGTCGCTCGGTTGGACCCCGCTTTTCAGGGTGACAAAGACCACCACTGCCTGCCCTTTGATGTCGTGGGGGCGGCCCACCGCGGCGGCTTCCGCCACCGCCTCATGAGACACGAGGGCGCTTTCCACCTCGGCGGTGCCGAGACGGTGGCCGGAGACATTGAGCACGTCATCGAGACGACCCACGATCCAGAAATATCCATTCTCGTCCCTGCGGGCACCGTCGCCGGCGAGGTAGACTCCCTCGTATTCGTTCCAGTAGGTCTCCTTGTAGCGCTCCGGATCCTTGTAGATCGTCCGCAGCATGCTCGGCCAGGGTTTGCGGATGACGAGCTTGCCACCCTCGTTCGGGGCGCATTCCGCACCCGTTTCGTCGAAGATCGCCGCGTCGATCCCGAAGAAGGGACGGGTCGCCGTTCCCGGCGTGGTCGGAGTTGCGCCGGGGAGGGGGGAGATCATGATCACCCCGGTTTCGGTCTGCCACCAGGTGTCCACGATGGGGCAGCGACCGCCGCCGATGGTGTTGTGGTACCAGATCCAGGCTTCGGGGTTGATCGGTTCTCCCACCGAGCCGAGCAGACGCAGCGAGCTGAGATCGTGTTTCTCGATGTGGTGGTTGCCCGCCTTGATGAATGCGCGGATCGCCGTCGGGGCGGTGTAGAAAACGCTGACCTTGTAGGTCTCGATGATCTGCCAGAAACGGTCCCAGTCGGGGAAGTTCGGCGCCCCTTCATACATGATCTGGGTGGCACCGTTGGCCATGGGACCGTAGACGATGTAGCTGTGGCCCGTGACCCAGCCGATGTCGGCGGTACACCAGTAGACGTCGTCGGGCTGGTGGTCGAAGATGTATTTGAAGGTCGAATAACAGCCCGTGAGATAGCCTCCGGTGCTGTGGATGATCCCTTTGGGTTTCCCCGTCGAACCGGAGGTGTAGAGGACGAAAAGAGGGTGTTCGGCGTCACAGGGCTCGGGCGGGCATTCGGTCGATTCGTTCGCGATGACATCGTGCCACCAGTGGTCGCGACCCTCCCGCATGGCCACGTCGTTTTTGCAGCGCTGGAGGACAAACACCGTCTCCACCTTGTCGTAGGCTTGCAGGGCTTCGTCGACGTTGGCCTTGAGCGGGACGATGCTGCCGCGTCGCCAGCCGCCGTCGCAGGTGATCACGGCGGTGGCCTCGGAATCCTCCAGCCTGTCCTTGATCGAAGAGGAGGAGAATCCGCCGAAAACCACCGAGTGGATCGCCCCGATCCGGGCGCAGGCGAGCATCGCGACCGCCGCCTCGGGGACCATGGGCAGGTAAATGAGAACGCGATCACCGCTCTTGACGCCCTTCGCCTTGAGGGCGTTGGCGAAGCGGCAGGTTTCGGCGAGGAGTTCGGAGAACGTCAGGTCGCGGGTGTCGCCCGGCTCCCCGACCCAGTGGATCGCGACCCGGTCGCCGTTCCCGGCGGCGACGTGACGGTCGAGGCAGTTTTCCGATGCGTTGATCTTGCCGCCGACAAACCATTTGGCGAAAGGCGCTTCGGACCAGTCGAGCACGGTATCCCAGGGCTTTTGCCAGGTGAGG
>CAYLJC010000523.1:0-2712 GCA_964383345.1 uncultured Akkermansia sp.
GTTTGAACGTGGCGCCGAGTCCTGGCGTTCCGGGCGGATTCCAGAATCAGCCGGCCCTCTTCGTCAACGCCTTTGACGACACTGTTCCCGGCGGTGACGCGTTCGATATATTTGCGGGGGTCGGCGGTTTTTCCGAGCTCGATGCCATCGGGTTTGCAGAGAAATGTTGCGCTGCCGCTGCGGCCGTAGACCCGGCCGTCAGTTCCGGTCCAGACTCTTGGCGCGCCCTGTCTGCCCTGAAGGTTCTTGGGAAGGATCTGCCGTTTTTTTCCGGTTTTCGGATCGACCGACCAAAGTTCGTGGTGGTGAAGTCCGACCGGGGCGTAGACGATGTTGTCGTCGCTGACGGCCGGATTGATGACATAAAGCTGGCGGTCGTCGTCGGTCAGGCGACCGAGGTCGCTCGTTTTATCGGTCCGCATATTGACCGCGACCAAGCGAGCTTCCGGGTAGGTGCCGATGTAGAAAACATCGTCGGGGGCGATGGCGTGAGGGCCGCCGAGCCAGTAGCGGGCACCGTCGCTCGGCACACCGAGATCGGTGAGCTTGTCGGTTTCCGGATTGTATTTGAGGAAGTGGCCGGGAATGCCTGTATATACGTAAATGTTGCCGTTCTGGCCGAGGGCGATCTGGATGTTGGATTTGCGATAGGGGAGGAGGTCGACGACCGTTTTTTTGCCGGTGGCTATATCGAATCCCAGAAGTTTGCGCTCCTCGTCGCCGCTCACGGCACCCCACGCGCGGGTTCCACCGTCGCGTTCGGCAGTGACAAAATCGATACCGACGCTGGTCACCCGGATCGGCATGCCGAGGTTCTCGAATTTTTGGGCGCGTGCGTCGGCGAGCGGCAGCGCGAGGAGGGCGAGGAGAAAGGAAATTTTGCGTGCGATCATACAATCATATAAAAAACCGGGATCCGGAAACCGCAATGGAAACACGAATGGCTTACTGTTAGATTATCCTGTGATGATTATGATTTCTTCTGTCTTGGGTGGCGCTACTTTTTTGTTTCCGCCCGCTTTGCCCGGGCGGCAGCTCTGCGCTCGCGGATTTCCCTGAAATGTTTGCGGCGCTCTTTGCGAATCTCATCGGTGACACCCTCGGCGCGGCAGACCAGCAGGTCGACAGCGGATTGAGGGCTGCCCAGTTCGCCCTCCAGGATATCCATGAGGAGGGACGGGTGCGCCTTGCCGGACCAACTCTCGCAACAGGGGCACAATACGGATCAAAAAAAGACCGCGCGCCCCATCGCCCGCCAGACCTCGGTCCGGCTGATTTTGACCTTTCGGCGCATCACCTCGTGGATGCCGGCCTCGCGCAGGAGCGCCACCGTATCCCCGGCCAGGAGCCGGGGCAGACGGGTGCAGAAACGCACCCGGGCGCTGCGGAGTTCTTTTGCATAAGCGTCCGCCTCGTCGAGGAATCCGTGGCAGACTCCGAGCCATTTGTGGAAAACCGGTGACAATTCGGTGGCGGTCAGGGCGGAGTGGCCGTCCCAGCCGATCGCGAGGAGTTCGTCTTTGGGGAGGTAACAGCGGCCCAGGGGCAGGTCTTCGTGGAGATCGCGGAGGATGTTGACCAACTGGAGCGCCTGCCCCAGTTTGCACCCGCTCGCGAGCATCGCGTCCGTCCTTTCGGGATCGGCGAATTTTTTCCCGAGGGTGGCGAAACCGATTTTTGTCCAGAATTCTCCCACGGAGCCGGCGACGAGGTAGGTGTAGCGCAGGAGATCTTCGCGCGTCGCGCAGGCGGCGTGTTCCCCTCCCTGAAAGGCGCGGATGTCCCAGCGTTGTCCCTCCAGAATCGTGAGGATGACTTCGCGGATGTGCTTTTGTTGGGTCTCGTCGCAGCCGCGGTACCAGTCGAGCAATTCCCCGCCGCAGCGCAGGAGATGCCGCTCGCCGGGATGGGGAAGCCGCTCGCCGAGTCCCGTGAGATCCCCTTCCATCGCGGCCTGTCGTCCCTCGATGACAAGACGGAAGTCATCGAGCAGGGCGAGCCTGTCCGCATCGGGCAGGCCGGGGGCATCGGCGAGGGTGTCGGTGAGGCGGGCGAGGAGGTACCCCAGGGAAACCGGTTCCCGCATCGCCGAGGGGAGGAATCGCACGCTCAGGTAAAACGAGCGCGAGACGGACTGGAGGAGATCACTTTCCACCCGCATTTCCTATATCCTTTCTGTTGCGATCCGCCGCGTCCGTCCTATCCCAGGGTCTCCGCCGCCTGGCGGAGGATGGCTTCGGTCACGTCCCAGCTGATGCAGGGATCGGTGACGGACTGTCCCGGGGTCATCGCGGAGCGGTCCTCGAGAATGGGTTGGTTGCCCTCGACGAGATTGCTCTCCAGCATCGCTCCGACGATGTGGCGGTTCCCCGCCGCGCGCTGGGCGACGACCGACTCGAAAACGGCGGGCATTTTCTCGTAGTCCTTGGAGCAGTTGGCGTGGCTCGCGTCGATGACCACGGCGGGGGAAACGCTGCCCCGGGCGAGCGCCTCCGTCGCCAGGGCGACCGAGGCGGCGTCGTAGTTCGGTCCGGCGTCGCCGCCGCGCAGAACGGTATGGCAATTCCGGTTTCCCCGCGTGCTGACCATGGAGGCGACACCCTCGGGGCTGATCCCGAAAAATGTCTGCGGGGCGGTCGCCGCCTTGAGGGCGTTGACCACCGCGGACATTCCTCCGAAGGTGGTGTTCTTGAATCCCACCGGCATGGAGAG
>CAYLJC010000524.1:0-2706 GCA_964383345.1 uncultured Akkermansia sp.
CGAGACCTCCCGCGTCAAACCGCCCTTCGGTATCGCCCAGATCGGAAAAAGTTTCCGCAACGAGATCAATCCGCGCAACTACACCTTCCGCTCGCGGGAATTCGAGCAGATGGAGATCGAGTATTTCTGCCGACCCGAGGACGGACTCCGCCTCACCGATGAATGGCTCGAGGCACGCCTGACCTTTTACGAGGAAATCGGAATTCCCCGCGAACATCTCCACGTCGTCGACATCCCCGACGAAGACCGCGCCTTTTATTCGAAGAAAACCTACGACATCGAATACGAATTCCCCTTCGGCATTCAGGAACTCGAAGGGGTCGCCTACCGCACCGACTACGATCTTTCGGTGCACCAGAAGGGATCGGGCAAATCGATGGAATACTTCGATGAAGAGTCCAAGGAGAAATTCCTCCTGCACGTCGTTGAACCGAGCGCCGGCTGCGACCGCACCATTCTCGCCCTGATCTGCGAAGCCTTCGACGAGGAGACCGTGACCGACGAAAAGGGCAAGGAGGAAACCCGCACGGTGATGCGTTTCTCCCCCCGCATCGCCCCGATCAAAGTCGGGGTTTTTCCCCTGCTCAAGAACAAACCCGAACTCGTCGCCAAGGCCCGCGAGGTGCAGAAAATGCTGACGCCTTTCATGACCGTCTTCTACGACGAAGCCGCCGCGATCGGGCGTCGCTACCGCCGTCAGGACGAAGTGGGCACGCCCTGGTGTGTCACCATCGACTTCGACACCATCGGCGAAAATGGCGAAGAACTGAAAGACACCGTCACGATACGCGAACGCGACTCGATGAAGCAAGAGCGCATCGCCATCGCCGATCTGCGAGGATTTCTGCTGGACCGGATCCAGTGATCCCAGGGATGGACCGGATCCAGTGATCCCAGGGATGGACCGGATCCAGTGATCCCAGGGAAAAGGCCGCGGGCCGGTCAGACCGGTTCACTCTTCCCCTTCCCCACGTCCGCATCGGCCGGTCCTATCAGATCCATGATGCTGAGGATCCCGGCGAGTCGTCCTTCGGCATCGGTGACGAGACATTTTTGTCGGCCCGAGCGTATCATTTGCTCCACCGCCTCGTCGATTTCGCCATCAACCGCACAGACGGGGAGGCGGAGACGCTCGATCGCGGCGAGCGGTGTCTCCAGGGTGACGTCGGTGCCCTTCAGAAAATCGAAGAGATCCTCGCGGGCGAGAGCACCGTCGAGGGTGCCGTCGCTCGCCACGAGAGGATAGACACTGTGGCGTCGTTCGCGGAAGAGGGCGATGGCATCCCCCAGCCGCGCGTCGCTCGGCAGGCTTGCGACATCGCTTCGCATCCGCTCGCGGACGGGCCGACGCAGCACTGCGGGATCGAGCCGCCCCTTCACCGATATGATCTCGGCCTCGGCACTGCACTGGGTGGTGGTCTTCCCGAGGAGACGACGAAAACGGCTGCTGCTGCGGAAAAAAGGCAGGGCGACCTCGCCGCTGAGCGAGATCAGTTCGGTCGGTCCTTTGGCCATCGCATCGTAGATATAACCGCCGCCGTGGACGAGGGCGCGTTCGCCGAAATATTCGCCCTCGGCAATGCTGCGGACGACCTCCCCGGTGGTGTCGCGCAACTCGATCTCGCCTTTTTGCACCACGTAGAGGGAAAAGGCCGGCTCACCTCGGTTGAAAAGCGTGTCGTCCGGTTCGAGGTGGACCTGACCGTAGAGTTTGGTGAAACGCGGGCTGAGCAGGGTGATGTCGCGGGAGAAAAAAAGATCGAGCGACCAGTCTATCACGACCCGCATTTTTCGCTCGATCCCGGGCAGCTTCGAGAGGTAGATGGATCGCCACATGAACCAGGCGAGAAAGCCGGAGAACTTCATCCCGAAGACACTCGCCACGGCGGTGCGGTGCCCGATCGAGGCAAGCTCGCCGAGGCCCCGGAACTGGAAAGGGTGCAGCGGACGACCGGAGAGGGTTGCACCGAGATTGTCGGCGAGGGCGCGCCCCTGACGAGTCGCGAATTGGGCGGTCGCCGGGCAGCTTTGACCCGGCTTTCCCGCGAGCGGGATGACGGCACAATCGCCCGCCGCCCAGACCGAATCGATCCCTTTGACCCGCAGGAATTCGTCGGTGACGAGCCGGTACTCCTGATGCTCCACCGGGCTGGCGTTGCAGAGGGCGCGGATCACCGAATGGGGGGCGTTGCCCACAGTGGAGACGACGGTGGCGGTTTCGATGACCTCGCCGGATTGGAGGTAGACCCGGGTCGCGGTGACCGCGCGAACCTTTTCTTCCAGCCGGATTTCGAGGCCACGCCGCCGGAGCTTTTTGGCGGCGTAGTCCCCCAGGTCCGGATCGAGGGTGTGAAGGATGCGCTCGCGGCTGTGGACGAGGACCACACGGATCTCCTCGCGTGGCACGCCCCGGTATTCCCCGGCCGCTTCGTGCAGCAAATCAAGGATTTCCCCCGCCGTCTCCACACCGGAGAAACCACCCCCGACCACCACGATGGTGAGGAGGCGACGGCGGACCTCGGCCCGCTGCTCCGCATTGGCTTCCTCCAGTCGCGAAATGAGCGTGGCCCGCAGGATCATGGCGTCACCGACATTCTGCATCACGAAAGCGTGCTCGGGCATTCCGGGCACGCGGCTGAGGTCGATTTCGGCCCCGAGGGCGAGAACAAGATGCTTCCACTCAATGATCATTCCAGCGGAGAAAAA
>CAYLJC010000525.1:0-2699 GCA_964383345.1 uncultured Akkermansia sp.
CGCGGGACGCCAGCGGTCGCTTTGGCCCGGGCGCTCTCGCAGAGGAAAGGCCCGACTGGTTCGGCGAGGCGATCATGCCGGCCTCGGTCAGCGGAGAACCCTTTCGCGATCCGGAATTTCGTTGGGTCGGCACCGTCCTCTCCGCCTTCGGGATTTGTTACAACAGCGATGTCCTCGCCCGGCTCGGCATTGACGAAGCCCCGCAAACCTGGACCGCGCTGGGTGATCCGCGTCTCTTTGGTCAGATCGCCCTCGCCGATCCCACCAAATCGGGTTCGACAACCAAGGCCTTTGAAATGCTCGTGCAGGAGAGAATCCAGACGCTCCAACGCGAGCGGGCACTCCCCGAAACGGCCGCCGTCGCCGCCGGATGGGACGAGGCGATGCGCCTCATCCTGCGCATCAGCGCCAACGCCCGCTATTACACCGACTCCGCCGCGAAGGTCCCGCGCGATGTGGCCATGGGCGACGCCGCCGTCGGAATGTGCATTGATTTTTACGGACGCACCTTCAACGAATTGTTCCGCTCCGACGACGGCTCATCACGGGTGCATTTCGTGATGCCGCGGGGCGGGACCTCGATCGGAGCCGACCCCATCGGGATGCTCCGCGGCGCCCCGCAGCCCGAACTCGCCCATCGTTTCATCGAGTTCGTGCTCTCGCCCGAAGGACAAAAAATCTGGAACTACCGCCCCGGAACGAGCGGCGGACCGGTCCGCTTCGCCCTGCGCCGTCCGCCGATCCGAAAGGACTTCTACGTCGCTGCGAACGAAACGGCGATGACCGATCCCGAGGTCAATCCCTACGAACTCACCGCCGGATTCACCTATCATCCCGAGTGGACCGGATCGCTCTTCACCGCGCTGCGTTTTGTCATTCGCGGAGCCTGCATGGACCCGCACGAGGAACAGCTCGCGGCCTGGGAGGCGCTCATCGACGCCGACTTGCCTGCCGAAGGAGTGGCCCGTTTTGAAAATGTCGCTCCCATCGCCTACGAGCGTGTCATCGGTGAAATCGCGCCGGGGCTGAGGGGGGCCGACAAGGTCGCCCAGGTCCGCATGGCGCGGGAGCTTGCGGAAACCTACCGCGCCCACTACCGCGCCATCGCGGAACACTACGGGCGTGACCGGACGCCCCCGTCCTCCTGACATTGCACGCCGCCCGCCGTCCCCATGTCCCGTTCCCTCGCCATCACGATCTACGTCGGCACCGCGATCTTCTTCGCGCTGTTTTTCGCCTTCCCGATCTGGCACACCGTCGAGGAGGCGTTTGTCACCGCCGACGGCACCATCACCCTGGGATATTTCGCGGAGTTGTTCCGCAATCCCCTCTACCTCGAGGGACTCGTGAATTCCTTTTTCATGGGATTTTTCACCACCGTGCTGGCCCTCATCATCGCCCTGCCCCTCGCTCTCATCGGCAACACCTGGCAGTTTCGCGGAAAGGAAATTCTCCACGCGCTTCTCCTCGTCCCGCTCGTTCTTCCGCCCTTCGTCGGAGCCCTCGGAGTGCGACAGTTCCTCGGTCAGGCCGGAGTGCTCAACACCTTCCTCATCGATCTGGGCCTGATGGAAGCGAACGCCCCCTTCGACTGGCTCGGGGAGGGCCGCCTCACCGGGATCGTCCTGATGAACGCGCTCCACCTCTACCCCATCGCTTACCTCAACATCTCCGCCGCCCTCGCCAATCTCGATCCGGCGATGGAGGAAGCCGCCGAAAATCTGGGCTGCCACGGGATCCGCCGGCTCTTCCGGATCACCCTGCCCCTCATCATGCCCGGCCTGTTCGCCGGGGCCACCATCATCTTCATCTGGGCTTTCACCGAACTGGGCGTGCCGCTGATTTTTGATTTCGACCGGGTCACCTCGGTGCAGATCTTCGAAGGCATCAAAGATCTCAGCGGCAATCCGTTCCCCTACGCCCTCGTCGTGGTGATGCTGGTCACCACGCTGCTTTTCTATCTCGCGGGAAAGTGGTGCTTCGGCCGGGACAACTTCGCGGGTAGCGGGCGGGCTTCGACCGGACGAGTTCTGCGCACCGCCTCCCCCTTCGGCGGGCTGTGCTGCGCGGGACTGTTCGCCCTCGTCACCGCGGTCGCGGTCCTGCCTCATATCGGCGTGGTCCTTTTGTCCCTCTCCCGGGACTGGTACGGCACCCTGCTCCCCACCGCCCTCACCGGACAACACTACGAAGATGCCCTCGGCCATCCCCTCACGATTCACTCCATCGCCAATTCGCTGAAATACGCCTCTCTCGCGACCGGACTCGACGTCCTCCTCGGCATCGGCATCGCCTACGTCGTCGTGCGGACCCGTCTGCCGGGACGCCAAATTCTCGACGCCATCGCGATGCTGCCACTGGCGGTTCCCGGTCTCGTCCTCGCCTTCGGCTACCTCGCCATGACCCGCGAGGGAAAACCCTTCGACTTTCTCATTCTGGGCGAGGATCCCATCCTCATTCTCGTGATCGCCTACGCGGTGCGCCGCCTGCCCTACGTGGTGCGTTCCGCCGCCGCCGGGTTCCAGCAGACCAGCGTCAGTCTCGAAGAGGCCGCCCAGAATCTCGGGAGCCCCCCGATGCGGGCGCTGCGCAAAATCACCCTGCCCCTCATCGCCGCCAACCTCATCGCCGGTGCCCTCCTCGCTTTTTCTTTCGCGATGCTCGAGGTCTCCGATTCGCTCATCCTCGCCGAACAGCAA
>CAYLJC010000526.1:0-2678 GCA_964383345.1 uncultured Akkermansia sp.
CGACGATTTGAGCTCTCTGTCGGGACACGCCCGCGCCTTCCTCTCATGAGTTTCCCCCTCGATCTTCTCGCCAGCCTGCAAACCACGAGCATCGTCTGGGCCTGGCTGATTTTTCTCGCCTTTGTGCTGGCGATGCTTGCGCTCGATCTCGGGGTTTTCCACCGCCATTCCCACGTCGTCGGATTCAAGGAGGCAATGGGTTGGTCCGCCATGTGGATTACCCTGGGCCTCTCCTTTTCCGTTCTCGTCTACTACGCCTACGAGTTGCATTGGTTCCGGCTCGGACTCTCGGTGGACGCGGTCGATGGCATACCCAATACCGGCAAGCTCGCCGCGACCAAGTACCTGACCGCCTACGTGGTCGAGAAATCTCTCAGTGTGGACAACATTTTCGTGATCGCGATGGTCTTCAGCTCCCTTTCGGTCCCGGCCCGCTACCAGCACCGCGTCCTCTTCTGGGGGATTCTCGGTGCCCTGGTGATGCGGGGAACAATGATAGGGATGGGCGCGATGCTGGTGCAGAATTTCCACTGGATCCTCTACCTCTTCGGCGCTTTCCTCATCTTCACCGGACTCAAAATGCTCTTTTTCGCTGAAAAAGAGGAGGTGCCCGAAAACAACCCGGTGGTGCGCTGGATCCGGAAATTTTTCCCCGTGACCCGCGACTTCCACGGACAGCATTTTCTCGTGAAAGCGGGCGGGAAATGGGTTGACGAAGCCGCCGAGCCGGGGCGGACCCTGCTCCCCGATCCGTTGTTGGAAAACGCCCCCGCCGGGAAATTGCTCCTCACCCCGCTGGCCGTGGCCCTCGTCCTCGTCGAAGTGACCGACCTGATCTTTGCGGTGGACTCCATCCCGGCGGTCTTTGCCATCACGGCGGATCCCTTTCTCGTTTTCACCAGCAACGTGTTTGCGATCCTCGGGCTGCGGTCCCTCTATTTCGCTCTCGCCGGACTCATCTCGAAATTCCGTTATCTGAAACCCGCCCTCTCTCTCATCCTCATTCTCGTCGGGGTGAAAATGCTGGCGGCGAAATGGCTCAAGATCTGGCTCGGCGACGCCTTCAATCTCTCCGTCCTCGCAGTGATACTGGCCATCCTCGCCACCGGGATCATCACTTCGGTTCTCGTCGGGAGGTCGGACGGCCGTGACAGTGACCACGATACGGAGAAATGAACCACCCTGTCGCCGAATCCCTGCTGATCCTGTTGTTGTTGCTACTGAATGGAGTCTTCGCGATGACCGAGATCGCGATCGTCTCCTCCCGCCGGGGGATACTCGAATCTCTCGCCGAAAAAGGCAGTGCCGGAGCGGCCCGGGCGCTCGAACTCGCCGATAACCCGAACCGGTTCCTCTCCACCGTCCAGATCGGAATCACCCTTGTCGGGATCCTCGCCGGTGCCTTTGGCGGTGTCCGGTTGGTGCAGAAACTCTCGCCGGAGATCGCCCGTCTCCCCGGGATGGGATCCTATGCTGAGGAAGTTTCCTTTGTCTTGGTCATCGGATTCATCACCTATCTTTCGCTCGTCCTGGGCGAGCTGGTGCCCAAGCGTCTCGCCCTGCGGTATCCCGAACCGATCGCCGTGGCGATGGCCGGGACGATGACGTGGGTTTCCAAAATGACCGCCCCCGCGGTGAGCCTCCTGTCCGTTTCCACCGGCCTGTTTCTCAGACTCTTCGGGGTGAAAGGGGAAAACCGGGAGGAGCGGATGTCGCGCAACGAGTTCACCGTTCTGGTGCGGGAGGGTCTGGTCACCGGCTCCACCCACCACGCCGAATCCGACATGATCGAAGGGGTCTTCGAGTTCGGTGAACTCGACGTCTACGACATCATGATTCCCCGTCCGAAAATGGTCTGGATCGCGCAGGACGCGCCGCACGCGGAGATGTGGCCGCACATCATCCGCAGCACTCAGGAGGTCTTTCCCATTTACGAGGGACATCGCGACAACCTCGTCGGTGCCATCAGCGTCAAAGAAATCTACGCCCAGCTCGCGGCGGGCGCGGAGATCTCGTTCCGGCATCTCATGTCACCGCCCCTGCTGGTGCCGGAAACGCAAAAGGCCAGCACCCTCCTCGAAACCTTCCGCACTTCCGGGCAGCGGGCCGCCTTTGTCCTTGATGAATTCGGCGGGGTCAGCGGGATGGTCACCCTCATCGACCTGATGGAATCCATCGTCGGCGACGTCCCTTCGAAACAGGAGCAACTGGTCCTGGGCGTGCGATGGCGTCCCGACGGCTCGTGCCTCATCGACGGCTTTTTTGAAATCGAGAAGCTGGAACGTCATCTCGAGGGATTCCACCCCCCCGAAGGAGCCGGCACCGAGTTCCAAACCGTGGCGGGTTGGTTTCTCCAGGCGCTCACCCGCATCCCCGAAGAGGGGGATGTGCTGGAGGAATCCGGCTGGAGTTTCGAGATCATCGACATGGATTCCAATCGCGTCGACAAAGTGCTGGCGACCCCCCTGACGGAGCGGACGGATGGGGTGGACGGAGTGGTAGTGGAATAGCTGTTGAGTCGGGGAAAAGCGGGCGTGAGCATGGCCTCCAGTCGTCGTCGTCCCGGTAGATCCGCCCGGAAGGAGATCCGGCCTCCGGTTCCGTCGCAATGATGTGTCCAGGTCAGGTCAAAATATCCCGCGCGATCTTGCCGTGAACGTCGGTGAGGCGGAAATCCC
>CAYLJC010000527.1:0-2662 GCA_964383345.1 uncultured Akkermansia sp.
CTGGGGTGAACTCCACACCGAGCAGGTTTCGGGGATCTACACCGCCGGCCTTTTCCAGGGGGTGCAGCGTGCCGGGGCGCGTCTCAAGTACGGCTTCTACGAAGTGATCAACTTCCAGCGTCCGCTCTACAAGGACAGCTACCGTCCGGCGATGCCCAGCATCAATTACCTCCCGATCCGCGGCTACGAGGAGTTCCCGCCCCAAATCGGCTATCTCACGACCACGGGCTACACCCGCGGACGGACCTGGTGAGCAGTTCCTTCTCGCTGCGATTCGCCACGAATTTTTGAAAAAGACCGCTTTCGGGCGGTCTTTTTTTGTGTCGGTCTTCCCAGCCCCTCCGTCGCTTCCGTCGGGCCGGACTCAATCCGCATTTCTCATGCTCTTTGCGGGTTCATCCCGGTAGGTTTCCAGAAAGCGGCGATACAAAACCGCTCCCTCTTCCAGATCATGAATGGCGAGGTACTCGTCCTTGGTGTGGGCCTGGGCGATGCTGCCGGGACCACAGGCGACCGAGGGGATGCCTCCCTCGGCGAGACGTCCCGCGTCGCAAAACCAGGGCGCGGTGGTGAGCCGCGAACCGAGGGAGGCGAGCCGGGTCACCCCGTCGGTGGCGGGATCGGTGAGGAGCGGGCAGGAATCACCGATCACTTCCACCGCGATCTCATCGACGAGACCGGTCGCTTCGAGATGATCTCTCACGAGGCGGAGCCCGCCTCCCGCCGCGAAAAGCGCCGGCGTCTCACGGAAGTCGAGGATAGCGTGGCAGTCCGAGGGGACGATATTGGGACTGCTTCCGCCCCGGATCATCGAGAGATTGACGGTGGGACGACCGAGAATCTCGTCGGGGTAGTCGGGGAGGCGTTTTTCCAGATACGGCAGCAGGGACTCCAGCACGGGCAGGAGTCCACGAATGGCGTTTTTCCCCTCCTCCGGTGTGGAGCCGTGGCACGAGCGACCTCGCGCCGAGAGCTTCAGCCAGACACAGCCCTTGTGGGCGAAGACCGTCTCCAGCGAGGTGGGTTCCCCGACGAGGGCGAACGAAAAATCGGCTCCGTAGCGCCGGACGAAATCCTGCGAGCCGGGCTGGCCCGCCTCTTCCCCCATCAGGCCGACAAAGGTCACCGCGCAGGAGAGATCCGCGATTTCCTCCCGCATTTCGTGGAGCGCCCAGAGCATCGCCGCCATCGTTCCCTTGGTGTCCGAGGCTCCCCGACCGTAGATCTTCCCGTCGCGGATTTCGCCTCCGAAAGGATCCACCGACATGCCCAGCACACTCACGGTATCGACGTGGGGCGCGAGGAGCAGTCCCGGCTTCTTCGCCTCCGTTCCCGGGAATCGACCGATCACATTGGGGCGGCCCGGGAGGACTTCGTCGAAGGTCACCTCCGCTCCGCAGATCTCGAGGAGTTCGCCGATGAACCGGGCGCAGGCCAACTCCCCGGTGGCACCCTGGTCGGGCGCGCAGTCGGGGTTCACGCTGGGAATACGCAGCAAGTCCTGGAGAAGAGCGCTGGGAGAATCGGGGAAACGCATCGGCGCGACGGTATCGCAGCATCCCCGACCTTTCCACCCCTTTCCCGGGGGGAGCCGGGTGCGAAATTGCGAAAAAAACTGGATTCCGAACTCGGAATTGATTATGAGTTTGACATTTCCGCACATTCGAGGCCTTAATCAGCCTTCCTACTTTTAAAAAGTTATCCCTTTATGAGTGATCCAGACCCACCCAAGCCTTCCGTCAGCACCTCCACCGTGCCATTGAAGAAGGAAACGGTTAGAATCAGTCTGCGGGCTCCGTCCGACGAAACCGGACCGGTTGCTCCGAAGGGATCCACCGCGCCGGTCTCCACCGGCACTCCGCCGACGCCCCCGACGACGATGGCGCCTCCGGCTCCCGCCCCCGTGGCCCCGCCCGCACCGAAGCCCCCGGCCCCTCCGGCCGCCCCTCCGGCTCCGGGCATCCCGGCGGCTCCTCCGCCCGCCCCGCCCGCAGGGGGCAAAACGATCCCGCTTTCCAAGGCCCCCGACCCGCTCGGCCCGACCCGGCCCGTCCCCACCGCCGGCGTGGCCGCCCCTCCGGCGGCGGAACCGGCGGCCACGGCGGCCACCGCTCCGGTGGGTGCCAAGACCATCCCTTTGGCCAAGGCCCCCGGCAGCGGGGGTCCCGGTCCGGTGGGACGGGTCACGACCCCGTTGCAACCGGGAGGGGTCAAGCCGCTCCCGCAGGCCACCGTGAAAATGGGTTCGACCCAGCCCATGGGATCGCCCGGCTCCCCGACCAAAAACATTCCGAAACAACCCAACATCCAGTCCACCGCCGAGGAGGCGGAGGAAGAATGGGAAGAAGAATACGAAGAATCCGGACTTATGCCATTTGCCATCATTGTTTTGATCCTCGCCCTCGCGGTTCTGGCCATCGAACTGGTCACCAAAATGGGTGCGGGCGGCTGATCCCCGATCCGTCTTCGAGCCTTCGGTTCCCGCCGTCCGCGGCACCGGGGGAGAAATGTGTCCGGGCAAGGGGAGACGGGTGCTTCCGGGTCTCCCGAAAGAGGGAAACCGGAGAGGCCATCCCGTGTGCGTTCCTCTTTGTTTCGCTTCTGTCTCGCTTCCGGGAAAACCGCCAAGATTTCACCTTGCGGCATTTCCCACTTGCCCGCA
>CAYLJC010000528.1:0-2655 GCA_964383345.1 uncultured Akkermansia sp.
AGGGCGGATCCCGACTCAACGAAGAACCCGTCCGAAGGCGGGGACGACATCTCCCCGGTAGCGCGTCCTCTCCGGAAAAAGGCCGGGAAGAGCCAGCCCGAAAACAGCGCCACGGATCCCGCCATGACCAGATAGATCGTTCCGATATCGCCCTCGTGGAAGAGGGTGAACGAAGCCGCGGAGATCAGGAAGAGCGCTTCCGCCACGACCACCCGGACCACCGGGCGGATCCAGCCGATTCCCAGCGCGAGGGTCTGGTTGATGTGACGCCAGATGTGGAGCGCGAAATAGGCCGCGAAAGCGAGCAGCGCGGGACGGTCCATCCGGAAATTTTCCGAGGCAGCGCTGTAGAATTCCTCCCCCGCCCACAATCGCAGGAGAAACGGCCCCACCGCGACGAGACCCACTCCGGCAAGGAAAGCGAAGCCGAGACCGCCACGACGGAGACGGTTCGAGGTCCGGATGATCCAGTCGGTGTCCCGGCGCTCGAAGGTGTCCATCAGTGCCGGCCAGTAGGGTTTGGTGAACATCACGACCAGGCCGGTGAGGGAAAAGTGAATCGTGATCATCACATTGTAGATCCCGACCGCTTCCGGCCCGGCGTGGCGTCCGATGAGGAAGGCCATCAGATTGTATTCCACCGCCGCCGCGAGAATGTAGGTGATGGAAAAACGAATCCCGTCCGAGGCGAGCCCGCGGACCAGTTTCCGGCGGAAGAGGGTGAAGCGGGGGAAGAGATAGGGACGCTGGAAGAGCAGATGGCAGGTGTTCCCCAGCTTCGCCAGGGCGATGGATCCGTTCACCGCAAGGAGGAGAAATTCAATCGTCGGGAAATACCAGATTCCCGCCAGCAATGCGACCGCCCCGACAATATTGCCCGCCGCGCCCCAGGCGTTGGTGTAGCGGGTCTCCTGATAGCCGTCGCGTCCCATTTCGAAGGGGATGCAGATCATCTCGAGCTGGATGATGAAGAGACCGAGGAGGGCCGCGCGGAACATCGTATCCGCGACCGGTGCGAACTCCGCTCCGAAGAGCGTTGCGATGGGGACATTCCAGAGCAGCAGCAGAACGACCGTGGCTGCGACGAGGGTCAGCCCCACGCTGAGAAGGATGCTCGTTCCGAAGACCGTCCGTTCTGTCTCCCGATCCCCCCGGGCGACCGCTTTGGAGAGCGCTTTTGTCAGGGCCGGGCCGATGCCGATGTGCATCATGTCCATCATCCCCACCGCCATGGTGATGACCGTGTAAACCCCGAACAGCTCCATCCCCAACAATTGAATCGCGATGGGAATGGAGATCAGCCGCAACACGATGGTTCCCGCCTTGGAGATCAGGGAAGTGATCACCGCGAGACGCAGGGAACGGTCCCGGTGGGCGGCGGTCCCTACGGGCGTGGATTCGAAGGAAGACATGAAAATATTCTGTAAATTATAATTATTATCAAAATTTTATCAAGTCCGAAGGCTGGCCGAAGAGGGAACCGTCGATTCGACAGGGCGTTTTCAAGTGCCCGTAGGACTCCCTGGAGAAATTTCCATAAACGACTTGCGCACGCGAGAGGATATGTTTGGCTAAAAAAGCGTCCACATTTTCTCGGCGCTTGGTAACCCTTAGCTACGGGGAACGGAAGGATCAGGATAGTTCGAAACATATTCTCAGCAGTGGTTGGCACCGTTTTTTTCGGTGGCGCATCGCTGGTGCCCGCCAACGCTGAAATCCGTTTCACTTCCCCCGCCGACAGAGAAACAGTGGTCAGCGAGGGGGTGATCAATCTCGCCTGGGAAGTATCCGGTGACCGGCAGCCGGCTTTGTTTGAATTGCAGGAGAGTTCCGCCGCCGCGTTTTCGGAAGCGGAAACACGCCTCCGCTATCGAGGACCGGATCGCGGGTCGGTCGTGAGCGGCATGAGGGAGGGCAGCCATTATTTCCGGGTCCGCGCGGTGGAGGCGGACGGTACCGTCGGCGGTTGGTCCGAACCCGTCCACGTGGAAGCGCGCTACATATCCAGGGAGAAGGTCGTGTGGCTGCTCTCGTTGGGCGGGGTGGTGTTTGTCGCCACCCTCACCACCCTCATTGCGGGACATCTTCGCAGCGATCCCGGAAAGGAGATCGGATGAACGAAGGGGCGACACATGTTCTCGATCCCGCCGTCGGGCTGTTCCTGTTGGTTTTTTTCGGGATCTTGTGGATCGGTCTGGGGATCTGGTGGGGACGGCGGGCGAAGGACTCCGAGGGTTTTATGCTGGCGGGGCGGAATGTGGGCCTGGCGATGGGAACGGCCACGGCGATGGCGACATGGATCACTTCCAATACCACGATGATGGCTCCGGTTTTTGCCCTGAAACAGGGGGTCTGGGGATTGCTCGCGTATGCGACGGCGAGTTTCGGCTTGTTTCTTTTCGCCCCGATGGCGATGCGGATTCATCGGCTCATACCCAAGGGGTACACGAGCGGGGATTTTTTTCGTATACGATTCGGGAAATGCGCCTGGGTCCTTTTTCTGGGGATCTCCCTGTTTTATTCGCTGGCCTGGATGGTGACGATGGTGATCGCGGGAGGAGAGTTGGTCTTTGCGCTTTCCGGGATCGACTATGTGGTCGGTCTCACCGCGATCATGCTGGTTTGTGTGGTCTACACGCTGTTCGGAGGCTTGTT
>CAYLJC010000529.1:0-2653 GCA_964383345.1 uncultured Akkermansia sp.
TCCTCGTCTTCCAACGGCAAATGGATTGGGTTGCCCCCCGGATCGACGAGTCGCACGGTCACAAAAATGGTGAGGGCGCGTTTGGTGCTCTGGCTCGTGCTGGAACGAAAGGCGCGACCGAGGACGGGCAGGTCCCCGATGTAGGGGATCTTGTCCTCGCTGTCGGTAACGGACTCTCCGTGAAACCCACCGATGGCCACGGTCTGCCCGTCCCACACCGAGACATTGGTCGTTTCCTTGATCGCGTCAAACACCGGCATGAGAATCTCGTTGGGCGTCACCACCGAGGGACTCCCGTTCACCATGAAGTTGGTGTTGAGAATCGGGGTTCCGTAGTTGATGAATCCGCTGAAATCACTGAAATCCATCAGCACATTCAGATTCACCGTCTGGTTGTCGGCGGAGACGGTGGGTTCCACCTCGATGACCTGTCCCAACTTGCGCGTCTCAAACGCGGTCGGAGTGGCCGGGGTCGCGGGGAATTCGGGCGGCACGTCCCCGATGATCTGGGTGTTGCCTATCGTCACGATGCCCAAGCTGTTGGGGATTTCGGGGGGATCATACTCCGTGGGATAAATGAACTCCCGCACCTGTTCGATCGAGGCCACGTTCCCCGACTTCACCAGAACGTGGGCGTCGGAGAGCAAGTCGGTCCCTTTCATCTGACTCAGCGCCCGGAGAACGACCTGAAACTGCGGATCGGTGAAAACTCCTGCCACGGAGAAAACGCCGGGCGCTTGCATGTTTCCGGGTGCCGCGGAGGAACGATTGATCACGTTGTCGATCCCATCGGTGCCACCGAGATTACCGGTGCGCAACCCGGCGGTCACCGGATAGGTCCCGACCGGTCCACCGGGTCCGTTGAAAGGAAAATTCGCCCCGCTCACCGGGATTTCGGCGTTCCCGCTGGTCCCCCCACTGAAAAAAGTGCGCGCGGAGGAATCGATATTGCTCTGGCCAAGCAACCAATCCAATCCCGCCTGCTGCAGAGCGTTGGATTCCACCGAGACCATTTTCACATGGATCTGAACCAGCTTGGGACCGCTGTCACGCGCCGACTGGATGATGTATTCGATCGTGCTGATCTGATCGGGGGTATTGCGCACGATGAGGGTGCTGGTCGCAGCGATGTACGTCGCCGACGCACCGTCGCCGAATTCCACCCCGCGGTTTTCAAGAAAGGCTTGGGCGGTGACCCTTTCCACGAGAGCCCCTCCCCCTGCGTCCGCCGCCGGTGTCGCGAAGGGATCGGCGGGCGCGGGGGCGGCATCTCCTCCCCCGCCGCCTCCCCCCGAAAGAAAGCCCGGAGGAACAATAAAACGCCGCGTCATCAGCCCCTCGCCTCCCGCCGCTGCGGGCGAGACCACGCTGACCGCCACATTGTCGATGCGATAGGCCATCCCGACCTGCTGCGCCACGTATTTCAAAGCCACGCCCAGGGGAACATTGGAAAGTTTGACGCTCAGGGGCGCCTGCGCCGGATTGCTCCCCTCGCCCATTCCGGAGGAATCAATCACGATATTGACCCCCCTCTTCCGTGGATCCGTCTCGGAGGCGTCGAGCTCCTGCGATTTCTGACTGAGGAATTCCACGACATCTTCGAGGGCGGCTCCGTTGAACTCCAGCGAAGGAATGATGATCTCCTTCAGCTTTTGTTCGATGCGGGTGCTGCCCCCGTCGGTGACTCCGTCGGCGTTGATCAGGGCATCGTCCCCGAGGAGCAAAGGCGGCACCGGGGTTTCCCAGGCGGCCATGACCTCGGCGATTTTTTTGGCGCGGGTGTGGTCCAACGCTGTATCGAAATAGTTCATGCGGTGACGCTCGACATTTTCCAATCCGCGCCGCGCCGCCGTGTTGAAAGGATCCGCCGCGAGGACTTCGTTGTAGGAACGCTCCGCCCGATCATAATCCCCCAGTTCGAGATACCCCTTCGCGAGGATCAATTTGCTCTCGACGACACTGACGTTCCGCAGGTGTTGCGGCGTGGTCGCCATGTTGTAGCGGTCGTCACGATTGCGCAGATCTTCCAGCATCGTGCGGACCTGCCGGTCGATCCGCTCCTCATCGATGCGTCCCGCTTCGGCGAGGGCGATGACATCGGCGAGCGTTTTCTCCGACTCCTCCCATCTCGCCTCGTCCGCCAGCAGCACGGCGTACTGGTAGGCCGATTCCTGATAGCGCTGAAAAAATATCGCCCTCTGGTCCGCCACCGCCGGCACCGCCGGGATTGTTTCGAAGGCGGCCTTGAAGTAGTCCATCGCCTCGCCATAGGACTTGTCCGCCAACGCCCTCGACCCCGAAGTGAACAGCGTCTGCGCGGCCCGGACACGCTGCTGACGCCGCTGCGCCTCGGCTGCCGCGACCCCGGCGATTCCGCCCGGGACATCGGCGGAAGCGCCGCCGGGACCGGCCTTCAGCGGCGTCGGCAAGGGACAAAGGGCAAGCGCGAGACCCAGGAAAACGAATACCCGGAACCCACTGGCCGAACTATGGGGCGATTTTAACACTGGGAATGGTTCCGTTTCACATTGAATCCGTTGAGGAAGGGGAGCTTAGCAGCAGTCCGGGACAAATCGCAAGCACGGAATTCCCCCTTTTGCTCCCGAGGAAACCGGAAATGCTCCGCCGCTTTATCGGATGGAGAGATCGGTGA
>CAYLJC010000530.1:0-2651 GCA_964383345.1 uncultured Akkermansia sp.
GGACGTCTTTCCCCCACTCCCGTCACGGTGTTGATCCGCGGCGAGACCGGCACCGGGAAAGAGCTGGTCGCCCGCGCCCTCTTCCAGCACGGACACCGCGCCCATCGCCCATTCATCACGGTGAACTGCGCCGCCATTCCGGAGGCGCTCCTCGAGTCCGAACTCTTCGGGCATGAAAAGGGCTCCTTCACCGGAGCTTCCGCGACCCGGATCGGGAAATTCGAACAAGCCAACAACGCGACCCTCTTCCTCGACGAGATCGGCGATCTCAATCACGCACTCCAGGCGAAACTGCTCCGCGTTCTCCAGGAAAAACGTTTCCAGAGAGTCGGCGGTTCCAGGGAGATCGCGGTCGACGTCCGCATCATCGCCGCGACCCATCGCCCCATCGAACGCATGATCGCCGAAGGCGATTTCCGCGAGGATCTCTTTTACCGCCTCAACGTCGCCACGATCAAGCTACCCCCGCTCCGCGATCGCACCGGAGACATCCCCCTGCTCGTCCGTTTTTTCCTGAAACGCTTCAGCCGCGAACTCGGTCTGCCCGACGTCGTGATCTCCCGCCGGGCGCTCTCCCGCCTCGAATCGGCCCGGCTCCCCGGCAACGTCCGTCAGTTGCAAAATCTCGTGCGCAAGGCGCTCCTGCGCGGCCGGGGCTTCTCGATCGACCGCGATATCGTCGAGGAACTGCTCGCCGAAACCGAAATCGGGGAAAGCCCGCGGACCGATCGGGAAATGCTCCGCGCCTGGTGTCGCGGGCTCGTCGCCGATGCCGCCGGGGAGTCCACCGGGGAAGCCCACCGGCTCGCCATCGAAACGGTCGAGGCCATTCTCATCGAAGAGGCTCTCCGGGAGAGCGGGGGCAACGTGACCCGCGCGGCCGGCTGGCTCGGACTTTCCCGTCTCACCGTGAGGGAAAAAGGGAAAAAATACCGGAGCTGAGCGAGGGTGCGCCGCCTCACCGGCTGCCCAGCATCCGCAGATATTGCCGCAGAACGACCGCCTGGTTTCTCTCCCGGTCCTTCGCCCCGTAGACCAAGGTCAGCTTTCCGGATTCCGCGCGCGCGGCGAGTTCCCGCAATTCGCTGCGGTGCTCTTTTAGTTCCGCGAGATAACGACGCCGGAATTCTCCCCAGCGTTCGGGATCGTGGCCGAACCATTTCCGAAGGGCGTCGGTGGGGGCGATTTCCTTTCTCCACTCGTCGAGCTTCGCATCCTCCTTGGCGATCCCGCGCGGCCAGAGACGGTCCACGAGGACGCGGTGACCGTCGCTTTTCTCCGGAGGATCGTAGGCGCGTTTGAGGGCGATTTCCATGACTCACGCCGCGGAAAAGGTTCCGATCTGTTGCTCCCAGCGTTTCAAGTGGCCGAAGTTTTCCCCGAGGGTGTAGTCGCCGTTGCCTTGTGCGTTGCCGAGCACGCCGAAAAGCGCGTAGTCCGCATAGACCGGCTCGTTGCCGAAGAGGAAATCACTGTGGGCCAGCCTCACTTCGTAGGGAGCGAGGGCGGCTTCGAAATCCGCCGCGAGCTGTGGGGCCTCCTCCCGCCAGCGCTCCACGCAACCGATGCCCAGCTTGCGCTCCTTGTGCCGGATGACCATGACCCGCTCGCCGAGATCCTCGATCGCATCGACATGCCCGGGATCGCTCAGGCGGAAACCGAGTCCTTCGAGGGTCTCTTCAATGTGGCCGATCACCAATTCCTGCAGGCCGGCGCAGTGCTCCGGAAAGAGGCGCCCCCCGGCCACCTCGGCATCGAGGTAACGGGCCACCGCGAGAGGATCCTCCGGCGTTTCGTGGACGATGCGGCCACCGTCTTCCAGCACCGGCACCTGATAGTAGCCCCCCCCGGTGAGGCGCGCCAGGCCGCGTCGGTCCCAGGCGGGCACGGCGACGCGTTCGTAGGGCCGACCATAGGCCTCCAGAATGCGGCGGACCGGGATGCAAAAGGGGCTGTGGGACAGTTCGTGGAGGATCAGTTGGCTCATGGGAAAAGGGACTCCGGGAGAGTACTTGGCCGGGATGCGCGGGGAGTGGGGGTGATTCCCGGCGTCCTCAGCGCGACCGATACTCCAGTGAAATCGGCCCGGAATCTTCCGTCAACTCCACTTTCACCGCTTTCCCGTCTCCGGGCGTGAGTTCTTCCAGCCGCACGACCTTGTCCTCCTCCGCACCGGTGGCTTCCCAGATGCTGCCCTCGAACCGGACGGTGGCCTTCCCGGCAAAAGGCCCGACCCCGGCTTTGGCGGAAAATTTTCCGCGGCGCACCCGCACCGAAGTGACCGGGAGCTTGTTGTCTTCGGGAAAAAAAGTCAGCACCCCGGCGCTCACGGGATGTCCGTCGAGGATGACCTCTCCGCGGACGGCGACACGCGGCTTCGCGGGAGCGAAGAAAAAATTCACGCGCAGCCACCGGCTCAGCAACCCCGGCCAGGTCCCGAGAACGGGGTCGCCGAGAGTGAGCCCGACCCCATGGGCGCCGTTCTGATAGACGTGAAACTCGGCGGGGATTTTTTTCTCGCGCAGGGCGAGATAAAAGCGGGTCGCGTTTTCCGCCGGGACAACGGTGTCGGCGTCGGTTTGGAACAGAAAGGTCGGCGGGGTGTTCTCCGTGACATTGTTCTCGGAGGAGAGTTTCCGGGCGAGGACCTC
>CAYLJC010000531.1:0-2651 GCA_964383345.1 uncultured Akkermansia sp.
GCATCCGAATCAATCTTTGGCACCTTTGCCGTTGCGGACCCAGAGCTTGTTGTCGCGTCCTTTTACATCGTGGATCGTCAGGGCAAGGCACTCCGACAAGCGCAGCCCGCAGCAGTAAATTTTATCTGCCAGGCGAGCGGATGACCCCGCCAGTTTGGTATTATCCCGTGGCTTTCACAGTAATCTTGCTCGCCATCGCCATCTTCTCAATCGGAATCGGAAGCGAACTAAGACGGGGTCACCGGTTTACAAGCGTCCTTCGAAGTGTGACATTCTCGGCTACTGTCTGCTTCGCGATCACAGCGGTAGTGACGCCCCTCGAAGGCAACAGGGAACTTGATAAGAAAGAAACGGAGAACCAGAACAACAAGGCGGTGGTGGGCAAGCGGCTACACGCTCCGAGTCAACATGACCCTCTTTACTCGAACCTTTACCCCTGTTGCGACGCGGCGCTCCCGGTAGCGGGTGCCAGCGCTCGGACCTTCGGCGGCGTTCGCTCATCATTCCACATGCGCTTATGGACACTACATCCGCGATACCTCGATGCGAAAGGTTTGGTTGCCGCGTGGAGAGAGGCCCTGCTCGCCCAGAAAGTCATTTCCGGCGCGACCAAGGGGTATCGTCATCATCCGCAGCTCGTTCGCTTTCAGGAACAGACCGACCCGAGTGCCGCCATCGCCACGTTCCTCGTCGGGCTTGCGGAGGAGGCGCAGAGTCGAGGCTACCACTTCGATGCCAGCAAGATTTCATGCCGGAGATGCTCCGGGCATATTGCAGAGACGAGCGGACAGTTGCTCTACGAGTGGGAACATTTGAAGGCCAAGCTGCGAGTGCGAGCACCGCAGATCGCGAGTCAGTGGCGTGATGTCGCGATGCCGGAGCCGCATCCCCTATTTCGCATTGTGCCGGGGGAGGTGAGGGATTGGGAAAGGACATGATTGGTCGCTGTACCGGCAGGTCGCGGCGATGAGGTCGAACCTTTTTCCAGCCTGAACGACCTGGATGCTTCCCGGGACTCCCGGGGATCACTCCGTGGAGCGGAGGGATTTCACGCCGTGTCATCCCGCCTTTTCTCAGGGCAGGTCATCGACGGTTTCATCGCGTTGATAAATGGGCAACTGGCGGTAGGGGACGGTGAAGGATAGCACCATCATGGAAGTGCCGTAGGTGCCTCCGGTTCGTCCGTTCGACCAGGAGCCGTTCGTGTGTTGTTTGGGAAGGTATTCCCGGTACATCCAATCGGCGTACTGCGCCCAGAAGCGGCCGCCGAGCTGGAACATGGCCTGGGCGTTGTAGTAGTTGGCGTAGTATTCGTGGGCGTTGTTGATGATGTGCTGGCGGTGCTTGAGGATGTATTCCCCGGACCGCGAGGTCGATTCGGCACCGTGGTAGCCGCTCAGTTCGAGGCAGAGGAGTCCGCATCCGGTGAGGGTCTCGGAGTGGCCCCAGGGATCGGTGTAGCCGAAGCGGCCCTCTTCGCGATCGTGGTTTTTGAGGACGTAGGCGACCGCCTTTTGAATGGCTTCGTCGGGCACGGGGGCACCGTTGAGTTTGGCGGAGCGCAGGGCCATGAGGGCCCAGCCGCTGCAGGAGAGATCGGAGTCGCGGGAGTCGGGTTTGTAGCGCCAGCCGCCTTCGTGCCTTTCATTTTTCGGGACGGCCTGGGCTTCGAGGATGAGCTTGGTGGCTTTCGCCAGGACGGGGCCGAGCCGGTCCTGGGTCGTGGCGTCGACCATGCCGCTGCATTCGGAAAGGAAGAGGGTGGCGATGGTGTGGGCGTACATGAGGCCGTGTCCCGAGTCTCCTTTGTCGAGGAGTCCGTTGCCGCGTTGGCTGTCGAGCACGTAATCGAGACAACGATCCAGTTCCCCGGCGTACTCGCCGTAGCCGGGGGTGTGACCGGCCGAGAGGTAGGCCATCCCGACGAGGGAGACGACGCCGACGGAGCGGCCGTAGGAGTCGGGATAGGTGCCGTCCTCCGATTGGGTGGAGGCGAGATACCGCAGGGCTTTTTCGACGGCGGATTCGATGGCGGGCTGGTGGGTGCGGAAAACGTCCTCCGGCCTTCCGTCCCGGGCGGGAGCGGGAGCGGGAGGGCAGAGGGTCAGGCAGGCGATGAGGAGGGCGTGCCAAAGGCGGGTGGCGTGGTGGCGTGGCGGGTTCATTCTTTTTTGCCGGCTTCTTTGGCGATGACCTGAAAGTAGCGCCCCACGAGTTCGCGGTATTCGGCGGGGAGATGGGTTTCGATGGCGCTGGCGTTGCCTCCGGCGAGGGCGCTCTTGAAACGAGCCCAGTCCGCCGCGCTGATGCCGAGGTCGCGCAGTTCGGGAGGCGGTCCGTCACCGTTCAGGTCGGCGTTTTTTTCGCCGCTCTCGTTGAGGCCGGGGGCGTCGGGCTCGCCGCCGGGGCTTCCGGGTTCGTTCGGCCGGAGGGGCCCTTCGGGAAGAGCGCCCATTTTTTCCCTCGCGGTGCGCGCGAGCTGTTGCAGGGAATCCGCCGCCGCCTGGGAACGGTTCGCGGCTTCGTCGGCGTTTTGCGACCGGGAGGATTTGGAAACTTCGTCAAAGCCCTCGGCGAGTTCCTTCTTGCCGGCGAGGCGCTCGTCGGCGTCGGCGGGTTCGAGACCCTCCATGGTTTGTCCGATTTCCTCG
>CAYLJC010000532.1:0-2649 GCA_964383345.1 uncultured Akkermansia sp.
GACTGATTCTAGCAACAAGTGCTGTTCCAAACCGAAGCTGATTCTCGGGGCTTTCGGGATCTTCGTTTTCTTCGGCTTCCTCGCTTTGATTCTCTTTGGCTACGTCGGCCACGAGTCGCTCGCGGACCGCGCCGCCAAGGGGGATTTCACTCCGGAAGTGACCGCGCAGCGCTGGGCCAACCTGAAAGAAGTGAGCGAGAGCCAAAGCGCGCTCGTCGACGAGGCCAAAGTCGAGGCGGCGCTGGAAGCGCTCGTCAAGGCGGCTCCGAAGCCCGAGGCAACCAGTGTCGTGGTGCCCGGCTCCCCCACCTTTTTGAAACAATTGGAGCAGGCGGAAAAACCGGCCGCGGAAGCACCTGCTCCCGAAAAGCCCGCTGCGGACAAACCAGCCGAAGCGAAACCGGCTCCCGCCGAAGCGAAACCTGCGCCTGCGAAACCCGCGCCTGCGAAACCGGCTCCGACCAAGCCCGCCGAGGCGAAACCTGCGCCTGCGAAACCCGCTGCGGAAAAGCCCGTACCCGCGAAACCGGCTCCCGCCGAAGCGAAACCCGCACCCGCCAAACCGGCTCCCGCCGAAGCGAAACCCGCGCCTGCGAAACCGGCTCCGACCAAGCCCGCCGAGGCGAAACCCGCGCCTGCGCCCGCAAAACCGGCCCCGGCCGCTCCGGCCCAGTAATTGACCGATCAACGAAGAATCCCGGAATTTTTTATGACAGTGCCACAAACGACACCAGAGGATTTGAACGAGCGTGCGGCGATTGACCGCTCCGCGCGCTATCCTGTGATGTTCTTTTTCACCAGCGCCGCCGCCTGGCTCTTCTTCGCCACGGTGATGGGTTTGGTGAGTTCGATCAAGCTGCGGGTGCCGGGGCTCTGGGACTCCTGTCCCTTCCTGGGATACGGACGGCTTTTCCCGGTCCACTGCAATGCCCTCGTCTACGGTTGGGCGATGCAGACGGGCATCGGGGTGATGCTGTGGCTGATGGCCCGGCTGACGCGCTCCCGCCTGGAGCATCCCGTGGCCCTGATCGTCTGCGGACATATCTGGAACGCCGGGGTCGCCCTCGCGGTGTTTGGCATCTGGGTCGGGGCGGGTCGCTCCATTCCGCTGCTCGACTTCCCCGCCTGGATCTGGCCGATTCTCGCGATCTCCTACGCCAGCATCGTCGTCTGGGTGATTCCCATGTTCCGGAGCCGGCGCAACACGCTCTTCTACGTCTCCGAGCTCTACCTGATCGGGGCGGCGGTATGGTTTCCCTGGATTTTTCTCACCGCGAACCTCGTCATCAACAAGGGGACCGCTCCGGTGATGGGGGCGGGGACCAACGCCTGGTATCTCTCCAACCTGATCTATTTCTGGATGGCGCCGGTGGCCATCGCGGTGGCGTATTACATCATCCCCAAGATCTCGGGGCGGCCCATCTACAGCTATCCGCTCGCCCAGGCCAGTTTCTGGCTGCTCGCGATCCTCGCCGGATGGACCGGATTCTCCCGCTACATGGGTGGTCCTTTTCCGGCCTGGATGTCGGCGGTGAGCGGTGCCGCCGCCATTTTCAGCCTGCTCGCGATCCTTGCCACAGTGGTGAACCTGATGCTCACGCTGCGCGGTTGCACCAAGCTGTGGGAATACAGCCCCTCGCTGCGATTCACGATGCTGGGGATGCTGATGCTTGCGGTGTGGGCGCTGCTCTCGGCGACGAGTTCGACTTTCGCTTTCGGTAAAAACCTGCAATTCAGCCACTTCCTCGTGGGAATGGACACGCTCGCCTACTACGGCTTTTTCTCGATGACGATGTTCGGAGCGATCTATTTCATCGTGCCCCGTGTCACCGGCGCCGAGTGGCCCAGCGCCACGGGAATCCGGACCCATTTCTGGTTCAGCACCTACGGCATCGTCACCATGGTCGTGACCATGTTGGTCGGGGGAATCGCCCAAGGCGGGAACCTCGCCCAGTGGGATCAGATTTTCTCCGCCTCCTTCGTCAATGCGTCCGCCTATGTGGTGGGACGGGCCATCGCCTGGTTCCTCATCACTCTGTCCAACTTTATCTTCTTCTATCAACTGGCCCTGATGTTCCTCGGGAAGGGGCGCAAGTCGGAGGGACCGACCCTCCTCCATACCGCACCGGGTGAAGCCGCGAACGCGCGTGAGGTGGTCGGAATTCATTGAGGCGACGACTGGCTCCCAAGACATTTATTTCATGAACTCGAACAATTTTTGGAAACTGCTTGGCGGACTCGGACTCTCCTTTCTCTTTCCGTGGCTTTTTCTCATCGTGATCCCCTTCATCGGAGCGTCCAACGCCGAGCCGATTCCCTACGGGGAAGGGGAGGAAATCGCGGGCGGCGTGGTCTCGTACCCCAACAAGGCCGATCTCCGGCACGGCGCGAGCGATTACGGTCGTCAGATCTATGCGGCCGAAGGCTGCTCCTACTGCCACACCCAGGTGATCCGCCCGACCTACGCCGGTCCGGACATGTGGCGAGTGGGTTGGGGGGGGCGCGAAGAGGAAGAGGGCGGATTTGCCCGTGAAACCCAGCCGATGGATTACGCCACGGAAGCGTTTGCCCCGCTCGGCTATCAGCGGATCGGACAAGACCTCTCCAACGTCGGCCATCGCATCGAGAAAGCCGCGCGTGAGGCGCAGG
>CAYLJC010000533.1:0-2649 GCA_964383345.1 uncultured Akkermansia sp.
GGATCGTGAAAGCGGACGCCCTCGTGGTTTCGCCTTCGTGACGATGGATTCCAAAGGAGCAATGGAGTCGGCGATCAAAACCCTCGACGGCCAGAATGTCGGCGGACGCACCATCAAGGTCAACGAAGCCCAGCCCCGTGAAGAGCGCGGCGGCGGCGGATACGGCGGCGGTGGTCGCGGTGGCGACCGCGGCGGACGGGATCGTCGCTATTGATCTTCCCTGAGTAGATTATTTTTCGAAAAGCGGCGCTCCTTGCGGGGCGTCGCTTTTTTCGTATCAGTCCCCGAGAATCTCCGCGATCATGACGGTTTCGCGGCGGCGGATCGACTCCTGCGCGGCGAGACAGACCGCTACGGCAAGACGGGCGGCGGGACCGTCGTTGAGAGGCTGGCGATCTTCCCGGATGCAATCGACGAAATGTTCCAATTCGGGTTTGATCCCGCGATCCACGCGGCCCGAACCATCGACAAAATGATCCGCGTCGTCCTCGTCGGAGATCCGCCAGCCTTCACGTTCCGGCACGTCAAAGCGATGGTACATGAGTTCGAGGGCCTGGTTTTTCGTATCGATCCGCCCCTTGTCCCCGCAGGCTCCGATCTCGCAATCGCTGCCGTAGGGGGCAAAGAGACACAATTCGAGGGTCCCTCTCCGCCCTCCCTCGTACTCGATCAGAACCTGGGCATTGTCGAGAATCTCGCGGTCTTTCAGCACATTGGTGCCGCCATGGGCCGAAACGCGCAGCGGCGGACGATCCATCATCCAGTTGAAAAGATCGAGGTGGTGGACATTTTTTTCAAGAATGGTCCCGCCGGTGAATGCCTCGCTGGAGCGCCATCCCGGTCGCATCGGGCCGCGAAACTCGCGGCACCACATCAGTTGCAGCTCACCGATGGCACCCGCGTCTATCATTTCTTTCATTTCGCCATAAAGACGCTGAAAGCGCATCTCGTGCCCGACCTGGAGAATTTTTCCCGCCTCGTCCGCCGCTGCGATGATCTCATCGCATTGGGCGATGGTCAGTCCGAGCGGTTTTTCACAGAGGACATGTTTGCCGGCGCGCAGGGCGGCGATCGCGGCCTCGTGGTGCTGATCATTTGTCAGGGCCACGATGACCGCGTCCACTTCGTCCAGGGCGACGACCTCGCGCCAGTCGGAAAAGGTCTTGAGATCCTGCCCCGCGATTTCTTGCGATGCTTCGAGGCTCTCGCGGCTGCGGCTGCTCACCGCAACGGTTTGCACCTCTTTGATTTTTAATAGATTTCGCAAGTGCGCTTCACGGCCGAACCAGCCGGCTCCGAGTAATCCAATTTTCAGCATGACTTGATTCCTGGTTTTTTCAGTTGTTTCCCTTGTCCTTCGCGTCCTTTCCGGCCTTTGTCACGCCTTCCGCGAGGATTTCCTCGGCGAGGGGTTTGGCGAGGGTGCCTCCGAAGGCGAGAGGATGGATCGGGGTGAAGCTGTCGCGTCCGATCCAGACACCCCAGGTGTGGGTCTCATCGTAGCCGAAATACCACGCATCGGTGAAATTCGGCGTCGTCCCCGACTTGCCTGTTCCCCCGCCGGTCTCCCCTCCTCGGGCGCTGGCGGCGAGACAGTTCGAGACGGCTTTCGCGGTTCCCTCGCTCATGGCCCGCGCGGGTTTCCTTTCGAGCGGAGGCGAGATCAATTTGCCCGAGGTGTCACGGATTTCGCGGATCATTCCCGGAGAAAAAGCGGGGACCCCGCCGTTGGGAAAGACGGTGTAGGCGAGAGTCATCTCGGTGAGGTTGACCTCGCTCTGACCGAGGAGACTGCCGGGGACTTCCAGCAGGGCGGACTCGATCCCCACCGCCCGGGCCATCTCGCGGACCGGACCCAACTTTACTTGCAGGCCGATCCTGGCAGTGGGTGAATTTTTGGAAAAAGCGAGCGCGGTGGCGGCGGGGATGTAGCCGTCCCAACGGTTCTCCGGGTTCTCCGTGCTCCACTCGCCGAGGACACCTCCGATGCCTCCGAGTCCCATCTCGCGGTTGTCAAACGGAGCGTCGAAGACGGGCGTGTCCGGTTGCCAATCCCCTCCCTCGAACGCCGCCGCATAGACGAAGGGAAAGAAAGCCGAGCCGGGCGGACGCGTCATCTCCAGGGCACGATCATACTCGCTCTTGTGAAAATCGCGGCTCCCCACCGAGACCACAATCTGCCCGCTGCGGTTCTCCATCATCACAAAAGCCGCCTCCAGATCATCCCCTGGAAAACCCGCCTCCGCCGACTTTTCGGCGATGACGGCGAGGTGCCGGTCCATCGCCCGCGCCGCTCCCTGCTGCCAGTCGAGACGGATCGCCGTTTTCACGACGAGTCCGTCGAGCGAAGGAATCGGGACGGGACGACCCGCGAGGGAGGCACGCAGCTCGCGCTCGACCCGGGCGAGGAGATGGTTCACCTGCCCCCGGTTGATGAGGTGCTCGCGCGACGTGGCGACAACCGTGTCCGTGGCGAGCAGCGCGGCGCGCCGCTCCTCGTCGAGCTTGCCGATCTCCCGCATCCGCCGCAGGGTCTGGTCGCGTTTTTCCAAGGCCCGCGTTTCGCTCACGAGAGGCGAATAGCGGCTCGGCGAGGGAATCAGGCCACAAAGCAGGGCGGACTCGTCCACGGTGAGTTGCCGCGGCGTT
>CAYLJC010000534.1:0-2632 GCA_964383345.1 uncultured Akkermansia sp.
CGGGCGATCTCTTCCCGCAGCGACAAGAGACCGAGGTTCGAAGTGTAGCTGGTGTTGCCTTTTTCGAGGGAGAAAATGGCGGCCTCGCGAATGTGCCAGGGGGCCGAGAAATCCGGTTCTCCGACGCCCAGGGAAATGACGTCGTCACGCCCCTGCACCAGTTCGAAAAAATCGCGAATCCCCGATCTCGGGATCCTCTTCACCTGGTTCGCAATGCGGTCTTCCAATGGCTTCATGAAATGGGAAATAAGAGATAGGGGGAAGGAAAAATCCGTCCGACGGCGGGACACCTCTCGAACTTCCCTGATGGAGTCCGGGGCGATGCCAGCACGTCGCGCGCGTCAGGGAGTCACCGCGAGCCGTTCGTCCTCGCGGGATTCCCTCGCGAGGAACCCGCTCTGTTTGTAGACTTTGAGCTGGAAGTGCGTCGCGGTGGAAAGCACTCCGTCGAGCGTGCTGAGCTTTTCGCTGACAAAACGCGCCACTTCACGAAGATCGTTGCCCTCGACGACCACCACGAGATCGTAGCCGCCGCTCATCAGAAAGCAGCTCCGGACCTGGTCGAAGCGGGCGATGCGCTGGGCGAGGCGATCAAATCCACCGTCGCGCTCGGGAGTGAGTTTCACCTCGATGAAAGCGGAGACGTGGCGTTCGCCGGCCTGCTCGGGATCGATCACGGCATGGTAGCCGAGGATGGCGCCCTTGCTCTGCAGCGTGGCGAGCATTTCCTCGATTTCACTCTCGCTACGACCGAGCCGCTCCGCCATCTGCAGAGTCGTGAGGCGGGCTTCTTTTTTCAACAAGTCTAACAATGCATCCATAACATAATCCGGGTCCGCGGGTGCGGCGCTGGTCGCTATTCATCACCGAAACAAATCCCCACCGCCTTGGCCGCTTGCACGATTTCGCCTTCGGGATCGACCAGATTCAGTTTGCGCACCGCCTCCTCTATGGTGACCGATCCGACGTGATACTGCTGGTAGCTGACCATACGCCCAAAACGTTTTTCTTCTATCAATTTCACTGCTTTTACCCCGAACCGCATCCCCAGCACCCGGTCGAGGCAGGTGGGGCTGCCCCCGCGCTGGAGATGACCGAGACGGGTGCAGCGGGTCTCCTTGCCGGTGAGTTCGCCGAGGCGGCGGGTGACGAGATCCCCGATCCCGCCGAGCCGCACCTCTCCGTCGGCTCCGGCCTCCTCGAAAACGAGGTCCCCGCCCCGCATCGAGGCACCTTCGGCGACGACCACGAGAGAGCTGTGGAAGCCTCTTTGCTCGCGCCGCAGGATGGCTTCGGCGACGTTTTCATAGGCGAACGGAATCTCGGGAATGAGGATGCTGCTGGCCCCGCCGGCGATGCCGCCGTAGAGGGCGATCCAGCCGGCGTGACGCCCCATCACTTCGAGGACCATGACGCGGCTGTGGCTGTCGGCGGTGGTGTGGAGCCGGTCGAGGGAGTCGGCCACGACCTGGATGGCAGAGTCGAATCCGAAGCTCATCGCGGTCGCGGCGAGATCGTTGTCTATCGTTTTGGGAACCCCCACGACGGGAAATCCCTCCTCGTAAAACTGGAGCGCGGTGGTGAGGGTGCCGTCGCCGCCGACACAAATGAGGGCCTCGACGTCGAGATCTTTCAAGGTGCCAAAGGCTTCCTCCATGAGTTCCGCCGGGATTTTGCGGACCCCGCCGACGCCGACCTTGGAGGCGAAATGCCCGCGATTGGATGTCCCCAGAATCGTCCCGCCCTGTTTCAGGAGACCCTCTGTTTTTTCCACTTTGAGGATTTTGCAGGTTCCCGGAGAGAGCAGTCCTTCAAAGCCGTCCTTGAACCCGAGCACCTCCCAGCCGAGCTGTGTGGCGCTACCGACAACGCCATGGGTAACCGCGTTGAGGCCGGGACAATCGCCTCCTCCGTTGAGTAATCCGATTCGCATGGAGCAAGACTGAGAACTATTTCCCTTTCTTTGGCAAGCGATCATTGGTCCGCGCTTTCTCCCGCTTCCTGAAACCGATTCCCCGGAAAAAAATGAAAAAACGGAAGGTCCCGGACCCAAAAAAAACCGCGCCGGATTCGTCCGGCGCGGTTCTTTGGATGGAAATTTTTTCAGGCGTGAAAAATCACGGGAACCCTCAAATCCGGCCCTTCAGTTCGTCATACTCACTTTGGAGCGCGAAGATCTGGCTCTGGATGGAGAGCATGCGCTGGAGAGTATGGGAGACCGCATCGTCGGTTCCGCCGACCGCAGCGGCGGCGGCTTTCTGGACGGGTGCTTTTGCGGCGGGTGCCTTTGCGGCGCTCGCGGTCCGGCGGACTCTGGTCCCGGTCTTTTTGGCGACACGTCCTGCGGGGCGCTTCTTCTTCCCGCCCCGGCCGGGGGTGGCAATACCGGCTTTTTCGAGCCAGGATTTCACGGTGATGGGATTGAGATCCCACTTTTTCACCGCAGCGGTCTGTCCGCCCCGGCCATGTTCTTCGTTGAATTGCTGCACGTAGGCAACCACTTCATCTTTGGTTTTCTGGTCGTATCTTTTAGCCATATTCTTTTTTATTTGATAAGGATTAGAAATGTAGCAAGCGGTTACCAATAAAACACCGGCCAACTTTTTGTAAAGCGTATATCCAAACGAATTCC
>CAYLJC010000535.1:0-2624 GCA_964383345.1 uncultured Akkermansia sp.
CGCCTGCTTCCCCGGCGGCAGCATCACCGGCGCTCCGAAAAAACGCGCCCGGGAAATCATCGCGGAGCTGGAGCCCTCTCCGCGCGGCCTCTACACGGGAGCGATCGGATGTTTGGGCTTCAACGGAGAAAGCCGTTTCAACATTGCCATCCGCACCCTCGTGGCGGCGGCCGGCGAACTGCACTTCCACGTCGGAGCGGGAATTGTGGCCGATTCAATCCCGCGGCAAGAGTGGGAGGAAACCCTCCACAAGGCCGCCGGAATTTTCCAGGCCTGTGGCGCTCAGGGTTCCTGACAACCTCCTTTTCGTCCGAGGAGATCGGGCCGGTTGGCGAGGGTCCGCTCCAGCCCTTTTTCCTCGCGCCATTTCGCGATCGCTCCGTGATTCCCTGACAAAAGCACTTCCGGAACACTCATCCCGGCAAATTCGGCGGGACGGGTGTAATGCGGAAACTCCAGCCGTTTTCCATCGTCGGAAAAGGACTCTTCTTCGGCGGACCGCTCATCCCCGAGCACTCCGGGAAGAAGCCGCACCACCGCATCGACCACCACGGCGGCAGCGAGGGTGCCGTTGGTGAGGACATAATCGCCGATGGAAATTTCGTCATCGACGAGGGCTTCGACGACCCGGTGATCAACCCCCTCGTAGTGACCGCACAGGAAAATGAGATGCTCGTTGCCGGAGAGTTCCACCGCCTTTGCCTGACGAAACGGAATCCCCTGCGGAGTCAGCAAAATGATCCGCGAATTCTCCGTCCGGAGATCGGCCACGGCCGCAAAAAACGGCTCGGGTTTCATAACCATTCCGGGGCCGCCGCCGTAGGGGATGTCATCGACCTGGCGGTGTTTGTCCGTGGTGTAATCGCGCAAATCGTGAAAGTCGATCCGCACGTGTCCCGCCGCGACGGCCCGGCCCATCATGCTGGCCCCGAGCGGCCCTCGTGCGATCTCCGGAAAAATGCTAACAATGTCTATCCTCATCCGACGAAAGGGTTCAACTTAGCAGCCTGTTGAAAACCCCGCGATGGAAAACTGCGGGATATTTTCTGATTGGCGCATGGAAAGCGAGTGTGTCGACTGAATTCCTGGGCTCCGGGGTCGATGGCACGTCGCTTGCAGAAAAAAGGAAGGTTTTGTGAGAAATGTTGCGTGACCCCAAAAATGGGGATGTTCGGCACCGAAGCTGGTGAGGTGAGATGCAACCGTTTTTTGGACCGTTGTGGTTTAGTTGAGGTGTTGAAAATCGGCCTCGAATTGGGCCGGGGTTTGGTAGTTCAGAGAGGAGTGTCTGCGGTGGTTGTTGTAGTAGGACTCGATGTAGGCGAAGATCTCGGTGCGGGCGTCGGCGGCGTCGAGGAAGCACCCCCCTTGGAGCATCTCCGCCTTGAGGGTGCCGATGAAGGATTCGGTCCAGGCGTTGTGGTAGGGGTTGGCCCGCGCGGACATGCTCTGGAGCGCCCCCGCCTTCGCGAGCTGGGCGCGGAAGAGGCGGCTGCCGTACTGGCTGCCCCGGTCGCTGTGGAAGATGAGCCCTGGCCTGGGGCGGCGCGATTCGTATGCTTGCCGAAAGGCCTCGACCACCAGGTCGGTGCGTAATTCACGGGGACACGTAATTCACGGGGACAGGTTATCTATTCTGGTTATTTATTCTCAGCAATTCACGGGGACAATTCACGGGGACAGGTTATCTATTCTCAGGACCGGAAGTCAATCTCCCTTCGTCTCACCTTTGCTTTTCTCACCGCCGCTTCACGAGCCAAACCCCACGGCAACCCGCCTATCGGCCTGTTTTCCGCCCCGCGGGCGCACGAATTCACGCTTCCCTTCCCATTCCGGGGGGCATCCGTCCGTTCCGCCCCGGTCGATCCGCAACGACGGCCTCCGGTCCTGGCCTGTTCCCCTCGACCTCTATCCGATCCGGTCGCGTTTCAGGTCCCGCAGGACACAGAGTCCGTTCCAATCCGCCTCCCGCATTCGGCGTGCTCCGGTCTTGCGCTTCCAGCCGAAACGATCCCGGTGACGTTCGAAAACTTTTTCCACAAAAGCGCCGCTGCCCAGCACTCCCCCGTCGATGAAATAACGCACCCGTCGGCGGATGACCCGGTTCAGCGGCAATTTGCCGCCCCGCGCGGTCTCGGCCTCGACTGCTTCAGGCGCAAAACCGCGTCTCGTCGGACGCCCGGAGCTTTCCGGGCTTCCTTCCTCCGACAATTCCCGCACCTCCCCCTGCTCGTACAGCCAGAGCCGGTAGATCGGTGCGGTCGCTTTCCAATTTTCTTCAAAATCCCCTCCGCTGATCCGCGGCGAATTCCGCAGGATCCTTCCCAAGCCCATCCTCGCCCAGCGGTTTCCCGCCACCGCCGAGGCATACCCGCACCAGCGGTAATCCTCGATCCGGTCCACCATCCCGGCCCGGAAGGGGTTCAGGTCGATGTAGGCGGCCACGGTCATGAGGGCCTTTTCGTCGCCCTCGACGAGAAGGCTTTTGTAGCGCTCTTCCCAGAGGGTCCCCCTGCGGCCGTTGCGGCGGTTGTACCAGGAACTGAAGCGCTGCTTGAGTTCCTTCATGAAGACGGAGAGGTCGCCCATGCGTTTGCGGTAGCGGTCGAGGATCTCCTCTTCCC
>CAYLJC010000536.1:0-2623 GCA_964383345.1 uncultured Akkermansia sp.
CTAATGTTTCACATAGTGCTTGCGAATGTTTCAGCTGAAGCGCAATCCGACCGATCCTCACAAAATCTAACAAAACATCCTGAATGGGACCGTGATTTGATTCAAGATCTGAAGAATGATGGAAGGCTGGTTGTCTCACGCTCTTCCCCAGAGGCAAGCGAAGAACAGTGGGATGCATGGATTAAGAATGTAAGTCAATTGGATTGGCATCTAAACGTGAAGGAGCTTTTCATTTATCAATGCAGAATAAGCGAAAGAGACATGGAATACCTGTGTCACTTTCCAAATGTTGAAGCTGTTACGTTGGGCCACTCTATAGAAGGTGTGTTAATTTCACCGAAATCCATGTCTCATCTCTATAAGCTAAAAAAATTGACGGAATTAAGATTATCAATACAAGGAATAAGTGACGCTCATTTCGAAACCGTTAGAAAGCTAGGGAAACTTCAGTATCTCTTTGTTGATCATGCTGCAAAAAATATGATTTCCTCACATGATTTGAAGTTCTGGAAAAGGGGGGCTGTTTCAGATGTTGCGCTTAGCCACGTATCAAAATGTGATTCACTCCAAGTAATTGAATATAGGTATCCTGTCGAGCCCACTGAGGGGGGGGAGACGAGTTTTAGCATAGAATCCTTGGAGCTTCTTCTTAATATGAAAAGTTTAGACGTAGCAGTGTTTAATAAAATCGAATTATTTAGGAGTAATGACTCAGGCTGTTTCATTATAAACGTTCTCCCATGAGGCGGGGTCAGAAGCATTCACGCTACACGACAAAAAACAAACCTTTAAATCTTTGGAAATGAGTGATTTACATTAATCGAGAAACGGGGTCATGCGACATTTCTTAACAAACCCACCGACCGGACTGATTTTCGCCAATAGTTGGCAACCAACAGCATTGATAAGACCAACCTGTTTGAGAATGAAAGCCGTGCAATCTTCTTGAGGAACGGTCCGACGCTATGGCCGCTACAGTCCCTCTCGTATCGATCCTGACGCCCCAGTCCAAGGTTCACCCACTCCATGAGATGGTTGACTCGGCGGCTCCGCCTGCCGCCTCGCCCTTCGGGTTCCGTTTCACTCCGTCCAAAACGCCTCCGATCCCTCGGCGTTTTTCGCCAACCGCAGCCCGCGTTTGAGGCGTCTTTGACTTGTCGGACCCCTCCGTTTCCGATAGACCGCGTTCTGCGGAGGAGTTCCGCGCAGCCGCCATGAAGAAGCCCCATCCGTTCGGCATACTCTGCCCCGCCTTGCTGACGCTGGCGCTCGTTGTGCTCCTGACCCCCCGCGCCTCGTCGCGGGGCGGAGCCTTCCGGGCGGCGGCGGTGAAGGTGGACATCACCCCCGACCGACCGCAGCAGTTGCTCGGCTACGGAGCCCGCGTCTCCGACGGCGTCCACATGCCCATCCACCACCGCATCCTCGCGCTGGACGACGGGCGGCGGAAAATGGTCCTCGTCTCCACCGAGGTGTGCCTCGTCTCCCCTTCGGAATACGACCGCGTCGCCGCTCTGGTGGAGGAGGCCCACGGCATCGCCCCCATCGATTTCCTCTGGACCGCGACCCACACGCATTCCGCCCCCGAGCTCGGGCCTCCCGGCATGGGGGCGGTCTACCTGCCGCAGCGCTATACCCATGAATACGACCGCGCCTACGCCGACGAGGTCGCGACAAAACTCGTCGACGGCATCGGAGAGGCGCTCGCCGCGCTCCAGCCCGCCCGCCTCGGGGTCGGCTTCGGCTCCGCCGAGGCCAACATCAACCGCCGCGAGCGCACGCCGCAGGGGAAGATCCGCCTCGGGCGGAATCCCGGGGGGCCGGTGGACCGGAAGATCGGCGTCCTGAAATTCGCGAGTCGCGACAGCGACGAGCCCATCGCCTCGGTCGCGAACTACGCCATCCACGCCACCGTCTTGGGAGGGAAGAACCGGCTCGTCAGCGGCGACGCCCCCGGCGTGGTTTCCGCCTATGTCGAGGAGAGAACCGGGGTGCCCCTGCTCTTCATCAACGGCGCCGCCGGCAACATCGCCCCCGTCTACAGCGTCTTTCCCACGCCCGGGGAGGGCCGCATCGACGAGTTCGAGACCCTCCTCGGAGACCCCATCCTCGCCGCGCTCGACGCCATCGTCGGCTACCGCGACAGCCCCAGCCTGTTTCCCGAGGAGGTCCGCTTCGAGACGCCCCGCAAGGAGGGACTCGGCTGGCCCTCCGACATGACGGCCTACGCGACCGTCGGCAAAACGGGCGGACCGCAGGTGCACATGCCCTGCCGCTCCCTGCGGATCGACGACGACATCCTCGTCTGGACCGCTCCGGTGGAGCTCTTCTGCGAGATTTCCAACGCGGTGCGCGAGACCTCGCCCTTTCCCTTCACCTTCTACTTCGGCTACACCAACGGCTGGTTCGGCTACCTCCCCACCGAGGAAGCCTTCCGCGAAGGCGGCTACGAGTCCACCGTCGTCACGCCCTTCACCCCGGCGGTCGAGCGCCGCTTCGTCGATTTCGTCAAAGCCCATGTCCGGGACCGGTTCGGGAAGCGGTGAGCGCCCGAAAATCGAAGCCGGTTGCCTACAGGGAACCTCGAAAAAAGCGGGCCAACCCACCTCCTTGACTTCTCCCC
>CAYLJC010000537.1:0-2610 GCA_964383345.1 uncultured Akkermansia sp.
ACGCGCCCACCGTCGAGCAGATGAAAAATCGCGGCGGAGCGCAGGAGGACAGCGATTGTCTCCTCGGCCCGGGGTGGCAGGCGATCTTCGAGGAGGCTGCGCTGCGGATGCTGGGAGAGTGACGCCACCGCGAAGGACGGGCGGCGGAGAGGCGGGGGGAAAAAGGACCGGGAACCTCGGCTGGACCCTGACTGAAGACCTCAGGACGATGCCCTTCCGCACAGAGGCGGGCCGGCAACGTTCCGCTTTGGAACAAACTAGTCCGGCTCGAGGACCCGGCGGAACAATCTCGCCCGGAAGAAGTGGTTTCGCCACTTTTCTTTCGTCCGATTTTGGGGCCGGGGGAAGGGTGGGGGATGGGTCTTGCTTCCGGAGCGCTTTTGCGGGAAACTTTCGGCGAATGGGCCGGTTTAACGGCTGTAGTACGAACGAGACGAAACAATGGCGCATCGCACCCTGGCACTTCCGGCTCCCGACCAGGGCTGGATTCTCCGCACCGACGGTTCTGAAATCGCGCGGGGAGACGATCCCGGGTCGCTCGTCGGCAATCGCGGCGATGTGCTCGTGGGATTGCCGGCCTCGGCGGTATCGACCTTTGTCGTGGATTTGCCTCCGGTCGAGGCGGCCTTGCACGAAAGCATGATCCACGCGCAGGTGGAAAAGCGGGGCCTGGCGGGCAAGCCGGGGACCTTTTTTGATTACGAACGGCTCCCGCGCGGCGACGATGGCGAAACCTTCGCCGTGCGGGTGGTCACGGATCCGCCCGAGAGTCTGATCGTTCCCTCGGCGGCGGGCTACACCACATCCGCGGCGCTGCGGGAGGCGACGGCGGCTGCGGCCCCGGGCGCAGTGCTGCTCTGGCACGAGTTCGGACGGCTGGTGCTGGCGGTTTTCGTCGAGGGATGTCCGGCGCATGTCCAGGTGCTGAGCGGTCGGCCCGAGATCGACGAGGCGACCGCGAAGGAGATCAATCTGCTCCTCCTCGGTCTGCGGGGCGAGACGGTCTTCGTGAGCCATCCGCCGCGCGAATTGATTCTCGCGGAGGACGACACGCACGACGCGGACGAAACGGCGATGGCCGCATTTGAAAAGGCCCTCTCCCTCCCGCTGCGGGTGCTGAGGGGGAGCGCCGTCGCCCGCACCGGCGAGGGGCGCGAGAGGTTGCTTCCCGCCGCGGTGGTGCGCTCGCGCCGGAAACGCCGCGCCGTCGTGCGCCGCGTCGCCCTGCTCGTCGCGGGCCTGATCCTCTATGCGGTCGCGGGGGCCTGGGTGTGGAAGGACGCCCAGCTGACAAAACGCGAGATCGCCTCGTTGGAGCATCGCATCGCCATCATCGAACCCGATGTCGAGCGCGTCCAACTCGCCGAGCAACGCTGGCGGGCGCTGGAGCCGGCTTTCGACAAGAACCTTTTCCCCGTGGTGCAGCTCAGCCGCATCACCGCCGCCCTGCCCGGCAGCGGCGTGGTCATCCGCGAGTACGGCACCGCCGGTCGGACCGTCCGGGTCGAGGGCCAGGCCCGCGATGTGCAGTTGGCCAACCGTCTCCTCGAAGATTTGCAGAGCGCCGAAGGTTTCGAGCGCTACGATTGGAGCATGCCGAATCCGAAGGTCGAAAAAAACAACACCGCGACATTTGTCATAGAAGGAAAGCCGAAGAATGCGAGCGCTGACAGTTAGGGAAAAATGGCTTTTGGGGCTCTGCCTGGGCGTGATCTTTGTGGTCGGCAACGCCTTCGCGGCGCGGTCCGTGCTCAAGGTGCTGCGGGGGAGCGATGCGAAGATCGCCACTCTCCGGAGCACGCTCGCCGATCACGAGATGTGGGTCGAGGAAACTCCCAAAGCGGCCGCCCGCGACGCATGGCTTGCGGAAACGATGCCGCCCCTCGGGGGGGCATCGATGGGGAAACTGCAGGGAGAGCTGATTCAATCACTCCAGGATGACCTCTTTGAGAGAAAGCTCCGGATCGAGCGCCAGAGTTTGCAGGACATCGTAAATTCGGCTTTCTACACCGAGGTCTCGGTGAGGCTGGAGGTCAAGGGGGCCGAGAGCGCGGTCCTCGAATGGCTCACCACGCTGCAGGGTCCCGAAAAATTCCAGGTCATCAAGTCGCTCGAACTGGAACTCGACAACCGCTCCAAAGAAATCGAGCCGCAGGCCGAGTGCGAAATCACGATCGCGCGTTGGTATCACCCCGAGTCGGGGGAGCCGCTCACTTCCCAGGAGGTGGCGGGTCTCGAAAAGAAACAGGGTTAGACGCCCGGCCCAACCCGGTGGGATCCCCGAAGACACATGAAAGACACTTTCCCTCTTGCACTCTTCGCCGTCCTTTTCTCCCTCGGGGGAACGGGGCCGGGGCTTTTTGCCGGGGAAGGCGTACCCCTCTCCGAAGCGCCCGAAGCGCCCACGGAGAACGATTTCGCGGCCTTGCGGAAAACGAGTCCCTTTACCCGCGTCCTCAGCCTGTCCGAGACCTATGCCTTGCGCGGAGTGGCGAAGATCGACGAGAAGCAGGTCGCCACGCTCTACAATCGCGAGACCAAAAAGACCATCGTGGTGACACCCGAGGGGGACAACGAGCTGGGCCTCTCCCTCGTCGAAGTGGTTCCGAC
>CAYLJC010000538.1:0-2588 GCA_964383345.1 uncultured Akkermansia sp.
GGGGCAGGTCGCCGATCTCGAGCCCCGCCCGGGTGGCGGCGTCCCAGACTTTGACGAGGGGTCCGAGAGGGGCACCCTCGTCCGCCTTGATCTCCAGCTTTTCACCGGGGCGGGAGCCGCGGAACTCGCGCAGGGCGGCGGCGAGCGCCTCCAGCGGCAGTTCCGTCGGCCCCAGGGAGACCCGACCGTCTTTTCCGAGGACGAGGGGAACGCGCCTTTCCCTGTCGACCTCGGGTTCCCCCTCGGAAGAACGGGGCAGGCTCACTCGAATGAGGGATTCGTCCCTTTTGAAGGTGGTGGTGACAATGAAAAAAATCAGCAGGATCGCGAGGATATCGATCATGCTGACGAGGGAGACCGTCGGACTGGTGCGTCGTTTGCGGTAGAGCTTCACGGGAAAATGTCACGTTGTCCCGCCTTCGCGCGGGGCCGGGGCCGGAGCGCTCGAGTCCGCCGACGTTCCCCCGGAATCCGATGCGGCGAGGGAGTCGAGGGCGGCGGTGTAGAGGGTCGGGCCACCCTGTTTATAAAACTCGTGCAGGAGATGTCCCGCGATGACTTCGAGACGCGCCGCGATGCGCTCCAGCCGACGGGAGAAATAGGAGTGAAAAATCACCATGATCACCGCGACGACAAGTCCGGCAATGGTGGTGTTCAGGGCGACGGCGATCCCGGCGGCGATACCCGAGGGATCGGAGGTCGGGGTCCCGCTCCCGAGGGTACCGAACACGCTGACGAGACCGCTGACCGTGCCGAGCAACCCGAGGAGCGGGGCGATCGTGATGACGACCTCCAGCACCCCCATGCCCTTCTCCAATCGCACCATCTGCTCACGCGCGGTCGCCTCGACGGCATGGGTGGCATCGTCCCGGGTGGTGAAATCCGGTGAGAGCGCCACCCTCCCGACCTCTCCCATGGGGCTGTCGCTGCGCTTCATTTCGTGGTACAACCGGGCGGCCCGCCCCTCGCAAAAGCTGTCCCGACAGCGGATGAGACCGCGCCGGAGTTCGGGCGGAATGACCGCGTTCCATCTCAGGGTGAGCGCCCGGTGAACGCAGACCGCCACGCCGACGAAGGAGCAGGTGGCGATGAAGGACATGAAAATGCCTCCCGAGAGGAAAAAGTGCCACACCCGGGCGTTGAGGGACGGATCGAACATGAGAGATAGGTCGGCTTGGAAAGAGCGGGGCGGCGGGATCAGTACGTGATGATGTCGTATCGGATGACGAGGCCTCGCGAACCGACCGACTTCGCCACTTCGGTGGGCATGGGAGGCAGACTCGCCTCGCGGACCGCCTTGAGCGAAAACTCCACGAGAGTGGTGTTGGCCTCGTTTTTGGTGATTTGCAAGTCTCGCACCCGGCCGTCCAAATCCACGCTGAACTCCAATTTGAGAATTCCCCAGGTGACCGCCTCGGCGTGTTCCTGGCGGTAGCGATGCCATCTGGCGGCGATGAGGTCGCGAATTTGTTTTTTGTAGCGTCCGAGCGGGGTCTCCACGGCATCGACGGCTTCCCGTCCGACTTTCGCAAGGGTGCCGTTGTTCGCGCTGCGGTGTTCCTCGGGTTGGAAATAGTCCGAGTCGAAAGCCTCGTCAGGGGATTCCACCGGCACCGTCGCGGCGCTTTTCTCTCCGCTCCCGGAAGGGCTTTCCCGTTCCGCCGACTTGTCCGGCTCCTGGGGATGCGGACTCGTCTCGCCGGAACGTGACGAAAATTCGAGCGGCACTCCCGCGGTTTCCTCCGAAGTTTCCTTGTCCGCACGGGACGCGGGATCGGCCGGTGCCGCCGGAGTCGATCGGATCGAGGTATTCGCGGGAACATTCCCTTCTCTGAAATCGCGGTTGGCGAGAGTGAGATTCGGGAGCCGACTGTTCCCCCTGAGAGCGGGCCCTTTTTCCTGACCTTCGGACAAATCGGGCGGCAACGGACTCGCTGCCGAGGTATTGCGATCCGATTCGTAGGGGGCGTTCGCCGGGGCGACCGCTTCCGGGGGATTGAGATCCGTCGAGACGAAGGAGCGACCCGACGGAGGAGCGGGTTCGACCGTGACTTGTTCCATCAGCTCGCTCATGAGCACGGTGACCTCCCGCTTTGTTTCGTTCGCGGCGGGGTCGTTTCCCCGGTGGGCGGCGGGAGAGGAACTCGCGCCGCGGATGAGGAGAAATGCGAAGACACACAGCAAGAGGATCAGGTGGACCACGAGGGCCCCTGAAAGACTCGCGAAGAGTTTTTGCTGTTCCGACATCGCCTGAATGAGATCAGGAGATTAAAGCGTTTTCCGCGCGAAATGAAAGAGGTATTGCTGTGCATACCCCGCATTGGGACCAAAATGTTTCACCGCCCAGCGCTGCAGCTTCGCACCTTTGACCCGCTTGCGGTAGTGCTCGCGGAGGATGCGCTCCATCCACACGTCAATGGGAAAGGCCTCCCACCGGCCCGCGCTGAAGAGCAGGGTGCAATGGGCGATTTTCTCCCCCACCCCGTGCAATCGCATCAGTTCCTCCCGCGCCCGCTCCAGCGAAGGCTCGTCTTCGATCGCGCGGAGATCGAGTCCTCCCGCGGCGATCCTCGTGGCGGCGAGATGGA
>CAYLJC010000539.1:0-2577 GCA_964383345.1 uncultured Akkermansia sp.
CAGCCAGCAAGTCACCGATGCCTGCCAGAAACACGGCGGTTTTTACCTTGGCTCGATCGGTGGTCCGGCCGCGATCCTCGCGCAAAACCACATCAAAAAGGTGGAGGTTCTCGACTTCGCCGAACTCGGCATGGAAGCGGTCTGGAAGATCGAAGTGGAAAAATTCCCCGCTTTCATCCTCGTGGACGACAAGGGAAATGATTTTTTCAAGACCCTCAATCAGTGCCCGGTGAGCTGATCCCGGGCATGCCAAAACGGAAAACCGTTGCTCAGAGAGCACTCACAAACGCATCGAGCGACTCGCACTGGATCGCAATTCGGTGGAGTTCGCGCAACCGCAATTCGTCCGCCACACCGAGGATACGTTCCCTGAGATCATACGGAATGCTCCCGAAGCGAATTTCAAGAGTTTCGATAAGTCCTTCCTGACGTCCTTCCTGACGGCCCTCCTGACGGTATTGCTGCGCGAGAGTCATGGCATCTCTTCGAATTTCCGGATCACGGATCACATTCACTCTATTCTCGAATCCTTCCTTGTCAATGCCACCGCCGAGGATGTAGCGCAGGACCATCTGGAAAACTTCACGGGGAACATGAGGGAGGACACTCTCGTCCCACACCGCATCTCCGAGCAATTGCCCGAGGCGCTCCGCCTTCATCACTCTCAGAACAAAAACCCCGGAGGCGGTGCCCGGAATCGCCTCGAAGGGCATCTCCGCGAGCTGAAGGTGGATGTATGAAAAATCCGGAAGATACGGGCGAAATACAGCCGCAACTTCCTCCGGCACATTGAGGAGCGAGGCAAACTGCGGGGACACATCCCACACTTCGGCATTCTGGGCCAGCACCACGGGTAGAATAAGCGGGAGCTTCGGGGAGGATTCATTGATCTTCGCCGCACTTTCCCAAATGCGGGTCATGTAGCGCAGGAGACGTAACGGCAGGAGGTGATCCCGTGAACTTTGGTGCTCAAAAAGGAGATACAAAAATCCTTCCCGATCCGCGATCGGCACCGAGAACAGCAGATCGGTGTGGGAGCGCCTGAATTGCGAATCCACGAAAGAACCGGGACACAAGCGGAGTTCGCTCCAATGAATCACGTCGGCCAGTGCGGACGGGAGCTTTGCTCTCAACAATCCGGCGGTATTCTCGGGAATCCCGAAGGTGCTGCTGAACAACTTGTCATTCGGCTGATGGATTTTGTCCTCCGGCATCCCACAGACTGATCACATCAACGAGTCACGTCAAACCCTTCGTTCTCGTGATGCACGCGTTCCGTCACCTTTTCCTTTCCGCCGCGATGAAGGGAAGAAATCGGGTTGCAGAGAAGTCCGGATTTCATTACAACCCGCTGCATGAATCGTATCCTCTTGTTCCCCGTTGTCCTCGCGATATCTCTCCTCACCCACGGAGCCGAAGCTGGTCTCAAACTGCCCGCGATCATCGGCCATCACATGGTCCTGCAGCGGGATCTTGAAAATCCGATCTGGGGCTGGGCCGATCCCGGTGCCGACGTCACCGTCGCAATCAGCGGTCAGAGCCATCACGCGAAGGCGGATGAGAATGGCAAATGGCAGGTCAAACTCGACCCGATGAAGGGGTCTTTTCACGCCATGCGCATGACGATCCAGTCCAAAGGAGAATCCATCGTCCTTTCCAACATCGTTGTGGGAGAAGTGTGGGTCTGCTCCGGCCAATCGAACATGCAATGGTCGGTGAGCCAGTCCAATGACCCCGACCTCGAGATCGCCACGGCGAATTACCCGAACATCCGGCTCATCTCCGTTCCCCAGACCGGCACCCAGGAACTTCAGGAGGACTTCCAGGGCCAATGGGACATCTGCACTCCCGAGACCGTGGGGCAGTTCTCCGGCGTCGGGTATTTCTTCGGTCGTCAGTTGCACCAGACCCTCGGAGTCCCCATCGGCCTGATCGACAATGCCTGGGGTGGGTCTGCCGCCGAGGCCTGGGTCGCCCGCGATGTCCTCGAAGCCGATCCCCGCTTCGCCACCACCATGGCCCAGTGGAAAAAAACCGAAGCGACCTACGATCATGACAAAGCCCTCGCCGCCTGGAAAATCAAAGCCGACGCGGCCAAAGCGGCCGGCAAACCCGCTCCCCGTGCTCCCTCGAATCCGCTCAAGGGACAACACCGCCCCGGCAATCTCTGGGCCGGGGTCCTTCATCCCGTGATCGGCTACGGCATTCGCGGCGCGATCTGGTACCAGGGCGAGTCCAACGCCGGGCGCGCCTATCAGTACGACGATCTTTTCTCCCTCATGATCACCGAATGGCGCAAGGCCTGGGGCATCGGTGATTTCCCCTTCTATTGGGTGCAGCTCGCCGATTACATGGCGGAAAAAGACGCCCCCGCCGAGAGCAGTTGGGCGGAACTCCGCGAAGCGCAAAGCAACACCCTGGCCCTCCCCAACACCGGTCAGGCGGTCATTTACGACATCGGCGAAGGCCGTGACATCCACCCCCGCGACAAACAAAACGTCGCCAAACGACTCGCCCGCATCGCTCTCGCCCGCGACTACGGAGTCGCCATCGCCTACCGGAGCCCCTCCTACAAGT
>CAYLJC010000540.1:0-2575 GCA_964383345.1 uncultured Akkermansia sp.
GTTTCCCTCACCGGAGTGATCCCCTCCACGACCAGGCACGGTCGCGATATCGCGAGCTGGCTCGAAGGGGAAACGAACCTGCCGACCATCACCACGGGAGATGCGACTCGTGCCGCGACGATCGTGAAATCCGTGGAGGGCATCCTCCGGGAGGCGGACCGCCCCCTCTCCGACGAAACCCTCTCCGTCGTGGGCCTGGGTTCCATCGGTTTCGGTACCCTCCGACTGATGCTCGACGTGATGGAGCATCCCAAGCGCCTCATTCTCTGCGATCCCTACCAGACCGACGACCAGATGAGCCACCATCGGGACCACATCCGCGACGCGGGCTATCAGGGTCAGATCGATATCGTGAAAAACGGCGGGGCTCTCCCGCCCGAAGTCTACGAAGCGGGCATCGTGGTGGCCTCCTCCAACCTGCCCGGGGTTCTCAACATCAAGTCGCTCCGCCCCGGTACTCTCGTGGTCGATTATAGCTTCCCGCCCGTCTTCCGGGTAGACGAGGCCATCAAGCGCTTCGCGGAGTCCGGCGACATCCTCTTCACCACCGGCGGGGAACTCCGTCTCCCCGGCGTCGTGGGAGAAACCATCTTCCTCCCCGAAGAGGTCGAGGATCTCGACGAAGGGGTCCAAGGTGCCTTCATGAAATTCCTCGGCAGTCGCGACAAACACGAAATCACGGGTTGTGTGCTCGTGAGTCTCCTCACCGGCATGAAACCGGAGGTCAAAGCGACGCTGGGACCGCTGCAGAACGAAGACGCCCTGGCTCACTTCCGTTTCCTCGAAGAATTCGGGGTGGTGCCGGCGCGGCTTCAGATGTCTGGATATTTCCTCGCGGAGGAAGGAGTCAACGCCTTCTCCCGCAGTGGAAAAAATCCTTCGGCGACCGCCTGATGCGAGCATACGAAAGATTAAAGAGCCCTGAAATTCAGGGCTCTTTTACTAAGGAATTTGCCCGGCTCATCGTTTAGCCTTCGTCGGAAGAAAAACATGAGACTTTTTTCAGCGCCCCTTGTTTCAGGACTCATCCTCCTGTTGGCCGTTACCACCGCGAGCGGCTACCCGCTCACGCTGGAACAACGGCAACGTCTCAAGCAATACTTGCCGCGATCCTTTCCCAAACTGGAGGGACGTGAGCCGGTTCACGTCGTGGCCCTAGGGGATGACGTCATGGGAGGATTCACTCCCTTGCCCGCCGCGTGGGAAAGCAACAATCCGCTCTACTCCTATCCCGGCGTTTTTCTCGCCCAACTCGCCCGCGAGTTTTTCTACCCGGGGAGCGTTCGGTTGCTCAATCCCGCTCCCAACGGCACCGCGAAGCTGACCGATTACCTTGGCGATGAAATCTCCCTCGAAAATCTCACCACGACCGACGGGACGGTGTTCGACGGGTTGCGACACGTTCATTCGGATGCTTTTCTTCACGAACCCGATCTCGTTATGGTCCAGTACGGGATCTACGACGCCTTCGGCTATGTCGCGATCGACGCCTACAAACGCGCCTTGCAGGAAATGATCGACGCTGTCAAAGAGGTGAGGGCGGATCTGATCCTGTTCGGTCCCAGTCTGGTGAACTACGGGGGCGGGGCGATGGAGTGGGGCGTGACGCGTCCGTATGCCACCGCCGCGCGCGAGATTGCCGCCGCCAACGACATCCTCTTCATCGACCTCGGTCTGCATCTGTCCCGCTACGGCGGCGGGGTCGATCCCGACACGCATCCGGCGGCCGCGATGGAGATCGTCGGCGACCGGCTCAGCCGCATCTTTCATTTCGGCCCCGACCTCACCACCCGGGAACGGGTTCACCCGGCGCGGAAGATTCACCAATTCCTCGGCGAGAGCGCCTTCGACGACCTGCTCAACGGGCCGCCTCCCACGGACTTCACCTGCACGGCGGTGGCCCAGCACGAAGCCGCCGGAGGCGTGAGTATTTCTCTCGTGCTGCGGAACCAGAGCAATGAAACCCGGGAGGGCAGCATCGGGGCGCTCGCCGTGGGTGCCGCCATGCTGCCGACCGAGGCGGCCCAGCGATTCACGATTCCGGCCGGGTCCGCGACCCAGGTGAACTTCCGCTACCAGCGCCCCGTCCTCGGGAAAAGTCGCGATGGATCCGATCTCTATTTTCCGATGGAGCCGTCCGACGAACTGGTTCGCTTCAGCTTTTTTGTCGAAGACACGGTCCGTTCGCAGTTGATCGACGTGCCGGTGCGCCTCGCTCCGGTGACCGCCCTCTGGAAATCGCGCGGTTTTGTCAATGTGAGTGACAAAATGCGGGTGGAATGGGACTTGGTCAACGGCAGCGACAAGGCGGTTTCGGGAACCTTTCAGGTCGGCATGGCGGACCGGGTGGGACAGCCGACCGAGTTCTCGATTTCGCCTCTGGGAACCAAGTCCGTCTTTTCCATTTTCGACTTCGAACCGCCCGAGGGCGTTTTCCTCTTCCAGCAGGATCTCTGGATTCAATTGGAGGTCGATGGCCGGGTGGTGCGATTCTCCCGCGAGATGGAGTCCTCCCGGGATCTCGTTCTCGGGGAAGAGGTGTCGATGAAGGCGTGGAAGGACTATGCCAACCGCC
>CAYLJC010000541.1:0-2573 GCA_964383345.1 uncultured Akkermansia sp.
GGCGGCGTCAAAGGAACCGCTCGCGAGGGCGGTCTCGAGATCGGGAAAAGCGAGGTCCGCCGGGATGCCGTAGCGCTCCGCGACTTCGGCGCGGCGCGGCGCGTGGGTTTCACAAAAGGCGACCTCCTCGCTGCGTTTGAGTTGCTGGAAACAGCGCAGATGTCGTTCGCCAATGGAACCGGTGCCGATGATGAGAAGTTTCATGGAGAGGGTCGGGAGAGCGACCCGATCGGGTCGCCCCGTCGATCCAAGCGCATGGAACTCGGTTTGGCAATGGAGGAAAGAAAAAGCCCGGCGGCGCGATGGCGGAGGGGGCGGACCTTTCCTCCCGCGGTTGGCGTGAACCCGCGGGATTCCGGGCTTGCCGGTGACGGGCTTTTTCGCGTAACAGAGGGCCGTCATGAGTGAATCCGCCGCCACCGCTCTCTCGGGAGTCCTCCCCGTTTTCCAAACTCCCTATCTCGCCGACGAGGCCATTGATTTCGAAACGCTCGCTCATGAGATCGACTGGTTATTTCATCAGGGGGCCGACGGGATCGTGATGGCGATGGTTTCCGAGGTGCTGCGCCTTTCGGATCGCGAACGCGAGCAACTCGCGGCGAAGGCGTGCCTGTTTGCGTCGGGAAAAGGGCCGGTGATCATCAGTGTGGGGGCCGAGAGCAGCCACACCGCCGAGGGGCACGCACGTCACGCCGAGGAACACGGCGCGGCGGCGGTGATGGCGATCCCGCCGGTCTCGATCCAGGTGGAGGAAAAGGAATTGCTCGATTATTACCGGCGTCTCCTCGAAGTGATCGAGATTCCCGTGATCGTGCAGGATGCCTCGGGTTACGTCGGCAAAGCGATGTCCATCGCCTTTCAGGCCCGGCTCCTGGAGGAATTTGGTCCCGAGAGAGTCCTCTTCAAACCCGAAGCCTCTCCGATCGGGCCGCGCCTTTCCGCCCTGCGCGATGCCACCGGAGGCAGGGCGCGGATTTTCGAGGGCACCGGCGGGCTCGCCCTGATGGACTCCTACCAACGCGGGATCTGCGGCACGATGCCGGGGGCGGATCTCATCACCGCGATCGTGCCGCTCTGGGAGGCGCTGGAAGCGGGTGATCTCGAACTCGCCGCCCGCATCCACGAACCGCTTTGTGCCTTGGTCTCGCTCCAGGGCAGCCTCGATGGATTTCTCGCCGTGGAAAAACATCTCCTGATCCGTCAGGGGATTTTCCGAAACGAAATCGTGCGCGGGCCGCGCGGATTTGTTCTCGACGAAGAGACCCGTCATGAGGTGGATCGCCTTTTTGACCGACTCACCGAAGCCACCGCCGACGCATGATCATCGACGTTCACAGCCACACCTGGCCGTTCCCCGACGCCTTCAGCGAGGATTTCATCCGACAGGCCTCGGGCGCGAAAGCGAATGCCACGATCGATATCTCGGTGCGATACGAGGACTACGCGGCGACGGTGCCGCCGGGGACCCGCTCCATCGTGTTCGGGGGAAAAGCAAAACTCTCGGGCATCTGGGTGGACGATGCCTATGTCGCGGACTATGTCGGAAAACATCCCGACGCGCTCATCGGATTCCTCTCGGTCGATCCGACGCAGGCGGGCTGGGAGGAGGAGCTGCGCCACGGGCACGAAACCCTCGGGCTGCGGGGGGTGAAACTGATGCCGATGTATGCGGGATTCCAGGTCGATCAGCCCGCGCTCGAATCGCTCTGGCAATACTGTTCGGAAAAGGGCCTGCCCGTTCTCATGCACACGGGCACAACTTTCATCCGGCAGGCACCGCTGGAGTGTACCTTTCCCCGGCTCATCGAACCGGTCGCGCTGAAGTACCCCGGGGTGAAATTTATTCTCGCCCATCTCGGGCATCCCTGGGAAGGGGAGTGTGTCGTGACGATCCGCAAACACCCCAATGTTTTTGCCGACATCAGCGCCCTGCACTACCGGCCTTTCCAACTCTATCAAAGCCTCATGCTGGTGCAGGAATACGGCGTCTGGGACAAGCTGCTTTTCGGATCGGACTATCCCTTCACCACGGTGAATGCCTCGGTCGAGGGATTGCGACAGTTGAACGACATGCTCGACGGGACCGCCTTGCCGAGGCTCGATGGGGAGCAGATCGAGAAGATGATTCACCGCGACAGCCTCGCCCTGCTCGGATTGGAGTGAGGGAAATCATCCGGGGGAAACGAATCGTCCCGGCGAGCCGAAAAGGCTGCCGGGACGTCGTGAGGGAAGGTTCGAGGTTCCCTTGGATTCCAGTGGGCCCGACGACCGGAGCGGGGAGGAGGAATGCCGCAGCAGTCGCCGGGTCCCAAAGGGAGGGGCGGAGTCGCTTACCAGCACACTTGGAACGAGCCACGGTGCCCGTAGTGACGGATCGTGGTCGGGTAGTAGCTGCGGCTGATCACACGGTGATGGAAGTGACGGGGCGCAACGTAGCGGGGCCTCACGTAGCGGTGGTGGTAGTGTGCCCGGGCGCGGTGGTGATGATGGTGATAGTGGCCGTGGTGACGGCTATGGTAGCGATGGTGATGGTGCCCATGATGGCGATGGTGGCCGTGGTAATGGCTGTGATG
>CAYLJC010000542.1:0-2569 GCA_964383345.1 uncultured Akkermansia sp.
AATCTGGTTTTCGACGCCTTCGCCGATGCTGCGGTGACCGTCGCCGGGGAGGATGTCACCATCACCGCCGGCAAGCACGAATCGCTCACGGCCGCCCCCGACGAGTTCGCCGGACTGCTCATCGCGGAAACCCCGACCGGCGCTACGGGGTATATCGTCTCCATCGGCGGAGCCGATATGGCGGTGGACGGCGCGGCGACAACAACCGCCGCGAACTCTGGAGCGGATGCCGCTCCCGCCCCGGGCGCGAAGGCCGAAGCCCTCCCCTTCGGCGGCGGCATTCTCGGGATACTCTTCGCCGCTTTCCTCGGCGGCATCATCCTCAACATCATGCCCTGCGTTTTCCCGGTGATCTCGCTGAAGGTGATGTCCTTCGTCGGGCTGGCGGGAGAAGACCGGAAAAAGGTCCTCGCCCATTCGTTGGTGTTTGCCCTCGGCATTCTCGTCTTCTTCTGGCTTCTCACCCTCGCGATGCTGCTCCTGCGCAACCTCGGCGGCGACGAGATCGGCTGGGGCGTGCAACTGCGGTATCCCGGTTTTGTCATCGGTTTGATCTTTGTCATGGTCATCGTCGCGCTGAGTCTTTTCGGCGTGTTTGAGATCGGTGCCTCGATGACCGCCGTCGGCGGCGATCTCGCCAACAAATCGGGGTATGCCGGCAGTTTTTGGAGCGGTGCGCTCGCGGTGCTCCTCGCGACCCCCTGTACCGCCCCGCTGATGGCTCCGGCGATCGGTTTTGCCCTCGCCGCCCCGGCCGGACTGATGTTCCTCGTCTTCACCTGCCTCGGACTCGGGCTGGCCGCTCCGTATTTCCTCTTCGCGCTTTTCCCCAAGCTGCTCGATCACCTTCCCGCGCCGGGAGCGTGGATGGAAACGTTCAAGCAACTCATGGGTTTCCCCATGCTTGCGGTGGTCGTGTGGCTCACCGGCGTGCTCTCCAAGCAGCTCAACGTCGCCGGCTTGCAGTGGGCGCTCTCGGCGGTTCTTTTTGTCGCCATCGCGGGCTGGATTCTGGGGCGATTCACCGGATACGAACGCCCCGCCCGCACGCGGATCAAGGCGCGTTTTGTCGCCGCGCTCGTCTTCCTGCTCTCCCTCGGGATTGCCTGGGAAGCTTCCGCAAAACGCGTCGCCCCCACCACCGTCGATATCGCCGAGGTCATCGCGGGACATCGCGCCGAGGGGAAAAACGTCTTTGTCGATTTCACCGCGGAATGGTGCATCACCTGCAAGGTCAACAAGCGGGTCGCGATCAACACCGCCGCGGTGCAGGAGGCTTTCCAGGCAAACAACGTGGAATTTGTCACCGCCGACTGGACCAACGAAGACCCCAGCATCACCCGGGTGCTCGCTGAATTCGGTCGCTCGGGAGTGCCGTTCTATCTTCTCTATCCCGCCGACACCTCCCTGCCGCCGCTGCGTTTCGGCGACGGCATCATCACTTCGGGCGACATCCTCGAAGCGATCGAGAAGCTGAAAAAGTAGGCCTTTTTCCCTCACACGAAAAGCTCGCGGATCGCGGTGCCACGATCCGTGATGGGAACCGGGCGGTCGCCGGCGAAAAGGTCTTTTTGATAGTCGATCCCGAGGGCGTGGTAGATCGTGGCATGCCAGTCCGGCACGGAGATGGGCCGCTCCACCGCGTTTTTCGAGGCCTCGTCGGTCTTGCCGATGGCTCCCTTGTGTTTGAGACCGCCGCCAGCCATGAGAACGCTGAAGACCGAACCCTGGTGCCCGCGTCCTCCCCCGGCGTCGAATTCCGACGGTCGTCCAAACTCGCCCGCGACGCAGATGAGAGTGGTGTCGAGCATCCCGTGGGCTTCGAGATCATCCATCAGCGCGCTGAGGGCCTGGTCGAGTCCGCGAATGAGTTCGTGCTGTTTGACCTGGCCGTCGTTGTGGGTATCCCATCCCGTGCCGTTGGTGAAATTCAAATTGTCGAGGATCTCGACAAAACGCACCCCCTGCTGGAGGAGGCGGCGGCCGAGGAGACAGCGCTGCCCAAACTCGCCTCCGTAGCGGGCGCGGAGTTCGTCCGGTTCGGATTCGAGGTGGAAGGCCTCGCTGAAGGGCCCGTTGGCAAGGGCGCGGCTCTCGTCGATGAGGGTGTCATATTGCACGACCGGGTCGTCCTCGTCGCGGGTCTCGCGAACGGTCTCACGGATTTTGCCGAGGAGAGCGTCGCGCCGCCGCTGCCGTTCCTCCGTAATGTCCGGGGCGGGGGACAGTCCGGCGGGTCCCTTTTCCGTATCGAGCAGGTAGAGATAGCTGTGTTTCGCCCCGAGAAATCCCGCGCCGCGCGAGACGCTGGGGTATCCGGCGAGGACGTAGGCCGGCACGCCCTCCCGCCCGGCTCCGAGTTCGTGCGAGACGACGGATCCGATCGAAGGGTAAACGGTCGTGCCGCTGACCGGTCGTCCGGTATGCATGAAATTCACGGCGGCGGCATGTTCGTCGATGACATCGTGAGTCACCGTCCGCAGCGCGGTGAGCCGGTCCATGCGTTTCGCGAGTCCGGGGAGATGCTCACACACTTGCACTCCCGGCACCGCCGTATCGATCGCCGGAT
>CAYLJC010000543.1:0-450 GCA_964383345.1 uncultured Akkermansia sp.
CGCAGGCGGGTCATGAAATCGTGACGCCCCGCGGGCACGAGAGAGCCGGGCCCTAACACCGCCACCTCGATCCCGAGTTTGTTCAGCAGGGTGCTGGTCGAGCGGGCCACGCGGGAATGGAGAATGTCCCCGACGATGACCACCCGGCGTCCCTCGTACTCGGGATAGACCTCGCGTATCGTCATCGCATCGAGGAGCGCCTGGGTCGGATGGGCGTGGTAGCCGTCGCCCGCGTTGATGACCGACGCGCCGGTGTGTTTGGCGACGATTCCGGGGACACCGGCGGCCTGGTGGCGGATCACGATGTAGTCCGAGCGCATCGCCTGGAGTGTCTCGATGGTGTCGAGGAGCGATTCGCCTTTCACCACCGAAGAACTGGAGACCGTGAAATTGGTCACGTCCGCCGACATGCGGTTGGCCGCCACTTCGAAGGAACTGCTGGTGCGGGTG
>CAYLJC010000543.1:460-2563 GCA_964383345.1 uncultured Akkermansia sp.
GTAAAAAAGGTTGAGGACGGTCTTGCCGCGCAAGGTCGGAACTTTTTTCACGGAGCGCTGGAAGAGCTGCTTGAAGGGTGCCGCGTTTTCCAAAACGTACTCGATCTCCTCGCGTTCGAGGCTTTCGATATCGAGCAGGTCTTTGCGCGGTGTCAGCTCACTCATGCGGGATGTTGCGATGGCCGATTCGCTTTTTCATGATAAAAACTCCCTCGTCCCCATCGTCTTCGTGGAATTGCACTTTTACATACTGGTCGCGGTCCGTACCGATTTTTTTTCCGACATAATCGGGCTGGATCGGGATCTCGCGATGGCCGCGGTCGATCAGCACGGCGAGTTCGATCTTGGCCGGTCGGCCATAGTCCATCAAGCCGTCGAGGGCGGAACGGACGGTGCGTCCGGTGAAGATCACTTCGTCGAAAAGGATCACGCGGGTGTCGTCGAGGGCAAAAGGCACGTCCGAACTCTCCAGCCGGGGCAAGTCGCTCCCGCGATTGTCGAAGTCGTCGCGGTAGAGCGAGATGTCGAGCGTGCCGACGGGAAAGTCGAGCCCCCGCGTCTTCAGGACCGCCGCGACCCGGCGGGCGAAGGTCACCCCGCGAGTGTAGATGCCGATGAAGGCGACATTGTCGCCGCCGCATCGTTCGGCGATATTGTCGGCGACAAGGGCGGTGGCGGCGCGAATCCCTTCGCGGCTCAGAATTTCTTCCTGGATGATGTCTCCCGTATCACTCAAGGCTTGCGGACGTTTTGGCAGGTTCATCTTTAGTCTTTAATCGAGGGGCTGCATCAAAAATTTCGAAAACGCGGCTTCAAACCGCAGAAGAGGATTCCCCGCCGTTTCTCCAAGCCGGAACCGGACCGTTGCCGGAAACCGGGCCGACTGGAGAGCCTCTCCGTTTTGCTTGTCCGCCTCCTCACCTCTCAAAAATTCCGTGTTCCTATGTCGGAACGACGCTGGCGACCGTCGAAAGTGATTTTGTCGCTCTCGGCATAGACCCGCGCGACCGCCTCCTCGCGCGTCGCTCCCGCCGCCGCCACCACCAGGACCCGTCCGCCGGCGGTTTCGAAATGTCCGTCCGCGTTCCGCCTCGTGCCGGCGTGGAAAACGCGGGCATCGCCGACCTGATCGAGTCCGGAGATGACATCCCCGCTTCTCGAACCCGCCGGATACCCCGCCGAAGCTGAGACCAGACAGATGCTCCACCCCTCGGCGAACCGAATCAGATCCGGCTGAAGACGTCCCTGGGCTCCTTCGAAGAGATACCGCGCAAAGTCGCCGCTAATCATCGGAAGAACCGCCTCGGCCTCGGGATCCCCGAAGCGACAGTTGTACTCCAGCAGCTTCGGGCCGTCCGCCGTGAGCATGAGACCAAAATAGAGAAACCCGCGATAGGGCAGTCCGTCCCCGACCAGTCCCTCGACGGTGGGACGCACCACCTTGTCCTCGATGAGACCGCACAGATCCTCGTCGAGCATTTCGAGCGAACTGACCGCCCCCATCCCGCCGGTATTGGGACCTTCGTCGCCGTCGTGGATGCGTTTGTAATCGCGCGCCGGAGCGAGAATCTGATAGTCACCGTCCACCACCGACGCAAAAATCGAGATCTCGGGGCCTTCGAGAAACTCCTCCACAAGAAGACGACCTTCGCCGAACTTGCGCTCGACCAGCACTTCCCGGAGAAATTCTTCGGCCGAGGTCTCATCGGGACAGACCGCGACGCCTTTGCCAGCGGCGAGACCGTCGAATTTCAGGACCGTCGGGTATTTTCCAGCGATGGCTGCGCGGGCTTCCTCCATCGAATCAACCGTCGCATAACCTCCCGTGGGAATGGAGTGGCGGACCATGAACTCCTTGGCAAATTCCTTGCTCGCCTCGAGTTGAGCCGCTTCCTTCGGCGGTCCCCAGCAGGGAATCCCCGCCACCGCGCAGGCGTTGGCGAGACCTTCGTCCTTCACGAGGTAGCTTTCCTCCCCGGCAACGCAGAGATCGACGCTGCCTTCGAGGACCCTCCCACCACCGAGGAGCACCTCTTCGACCCGGTGAGCTTCCTGGCCGGCGAGGGCGCGGAGGACGACGTGGAGCTCGGCCTGGCCGACGAC
>CAYLJC010000544.1:0-2554 GCA_964383345.1 uncultured Akkermansia sp.
TCGACAGGGTCTGGGGAAGAAGGCAACAGGGTGTGTTGCCCTGCCAGATCAAAGAGTATTTGCCGCCGGATGACACCAAAAAAGTGGCCGGACTCACGACGAGCGGGTCGGATCGGTGAGGGGTTCGGTGAGATCTGGCGGATCGACCGCGTGGGTCGAGGGCAGGGTGCCGGTCTGGCGTTCCAGCATGTGGCGAACGCGGGGTGGCTCGGGACTTGCGTGCAGCGCGAGAATCCGCTCCGAGAGGGCCGCGTCGTGCTGCGTGAGCCGGTTGCTGTGGCGGATGTAGTCCAACCAGGTCGGCGTCTCATAGCGTTCGATCCAGATTTCCGGATCGGCGAGATCGCGCATGATTCTCCATTTCAACGCGCCGTCCCGCCGCCGAACACGTCGCCGCTCGGCCATGGCTTTGAGGAAATCCACCGTGTCCTCGTCGCGAATGACGTATTCGGTGGTGATCACGACCGGTCCGCTGCGCGGCGCGACGGGAGAGCGGGTGGTCGGCTCCTTCCACTGGCTCAGCGGGTCGAGGTTGAGTTCCTCCGATTGCGCCAGCGGCCTCCACCCTCCCAGCGCGGCGCAGGCCAGCAGCACCGCCGCAGCCGCCAGCAGCGACGTGTCGACGCCTTGGTGCGCGGCCAGGATGCCACACAACCAGCTTCCCGCCGCCATCCCGCCGAAGGTCGTCATTTGGTAGATCGAGAGGGCGCGGGCCACGACCCAGCGCGGGGCGGCCAGTTGCACGATGACGTTGAAGGTCGAGAGCGTCAGGACCCACCCGGCTCCGGCCAACAGCAGCGCCACCATCGTCACCGCGAGATGGGAACTGATTCCCACGACCGCCGTCGCGACAGCCAGCCCGACGCAGGCGCAGCGGACGAAGGTCTCGGTGGACAATTTTCGTCGCAGACGTGACGCTCCCATGACTCCGGCCACCGCCCCGACGCCGAACGCGCCGAGCAGCGATCCGTAGGTCATCGGTCCGCCGTCGATCCGGGTTTTTGCGACGAGGGGCATCAGGGCGAGGACCGGACTCGCTCCGCCGCCGAAGACGACCGCGCGCAGCAAAACGACGCGGATCGGGGGCGACATTGCGACGTAGCGCACCCCGGAGGTCACCGCCACGCGCAGCGTTTCAGGAGGGAGCAACCGCGTGGTGGGAGGGCGACGCCAGCGCGCCAGCACCACCACCAGCGCGATATAGCTGACCGCGTTCACCGCGAAGGCCGCCGCCGCTCCCGCCGCCGCCACGATCACACCACCGATGGCGGGCCCCGAGCTGCGCGCGATGTTGAACCCCATGCTGTTGAGCGTCACCGCGCCGGGCAGCTCTCCCCGGGGCACCATATCGCCGACCGAGGCCTGCCATGCGGGCGCGTTGAACGCCGCGCCGCAGCCGATCAGGAAGGTGAAGAGCAGCAGCAGCCACGGCGTCAGCAGCCCGGTCCAGGCACAGATCGCGAGAGCGACCGACACGGCCAACATGAACATTTGTGCGCCGAGCATCACTCCCCGGCGGTCGAGATTGTCCGCCATCGCACCCGCGAAGAGCGAGAGCAACATGATCGGCAGGGCCACCGAGGCCTGCACCAGCGCGACCATGTCGGCCGACTCCGCGAGGGAGGTCATCATCCAGGCGGCCCCGACCGCGTGGATCTGACCGCCGAGATTGGAAACCGTGCTTGCGATCCAGACTGCCCGGAAGATCGGGTAGCGCAACGAGGACAGCGTGGACGGAGGTTGTGACGCGGGATTGGGATCTGGAGTGGATCGGGCCATCGTGCGATCAGGAAGGTCGGTGCAGATTGGTTGCGGGGAATTTTCTTTTCAACCTCTTTCGTCAGCTACGCTGATCGGAGCGAGGTTGCGACCTCATCCTCATCGGCGACCGCTCCTCCCATGGATCGAGGAGGGTACCAGTCCTTCCCGCGCTCCACGGTGCCTTGCGGCTGCGGTTCACTTCCCGAAGTCCCGGATGACCTGCAGAAACGGCTCCAGATACCGTTCCGCTTTGACCTTGCCAACACCGTGGATTTTGAGGGCCTGGCTCTCGGTGGTGGGACGCAGACGGGTGAAAATTTCGAGGACCTGATTCCCAAAAATGACGTAAGGAGGCACGCCGCCGGCAGCTTCGGCGAGTTTTTTGCGCTCTTCCTTGAGCCGGTCGAAAAGGTCCTCGTCAAAGGCCAGTTCCTCCAGCCCGTGGTTCTCGGCCACCGATTGGCCCGCCCGGGCCATTTTGCCGCGGTCGGGCCAGGTCATCCGGAAGCTCTTGTCGCCCTTCATCACTTCCGCGCCGCGCCGGGTCAGACCGAGGAGCGGGTAGGGGGTCTTGCGCACCGCGACCAGGCCGACCTTTTCCATTTCCGTAATGAGGGCGGAGACATAGGCCGAACCCACGTCCTTGAGAATGCCGAAGGTGCTCAGTTGGTCGAGCCGCGCCGCTTTCAGTTCCTGCACCTTGGCCCCGGTGAGCATCTGCACGATCTTGCCCTTGCCAAAGCGTCCCTCCCAGTCACCCGCGGGAGTGCGGGCGCAGGTGCGGGCGATCCCG
>CAYLJC010000545.1:0-2548 GCA_964383345.1 uncultured Akkermansia sp.
GCGGCCGAGAAGAGGTCGCTGGCGAGCTGGCGGTCACCACCCCGCATCATCGCTTCCCGCGCAGCGCGCTTGTCCGTCGTGTAGATCACCTGGGATTCCTGAAACCGGCTGTTGCTGACATAGGCTTGCTTCAGATTGGCGGCCTGGAGGCCGGCCTCGGCGAGAAGCAGGATGCCCCGCGCCACGGTTTTGCCCTGCGCGGCATGGGAGGTGGAGGCGTAGCCGTGACTGAACTGGCGGAAGCCGGCGGGAATGGTTACAGGAAAGCCTTGGGTGGAAAAGCAGTCTGACTCTCAAGCACTTTCCAGCGCCACCTTGGCGGCCGACCGGCGCTTCCCCTTCCGCAGTACGCCCGGGAAGATTGTGAGGGCGAGGGAACGTCCGGTACCCTCGACGTAGCGGGTGATGGTGGAGAGGCGGACGTCCTCCCCATGGTTCTCTAGGCGGGAGAGAGCAGATTTCTGCATCTTCACCCGCCGCGCGAATTCAGCCAGGGAGAGCCCGGATTTTTCGCGGTGTTCCGCCAGGAGCAGGCCGATGGCGTGACGGCGGTATTTCTCCTCAAAGTTGGCCCAGGCCTTGGGATTCCTGACTTTCTTCTCGGTGATGAATTTTTCGATGTCGCTCATAAATCTTTCGGGTTCGGGTTGGGTGATTGAATCAGGCTTTGCGGCGTAAATGGTCTTTCCGGCGTTCCTCGGCTAGGTCGAGGTCCCGGTCCTTCAGATCCATGGATTTCTTGGCGAAGCCGTGGACGGCGATGACAACGGTGTCGCCATCGGGAAAGGCCAGGAGGCGGAACTGTTCCTTGCCGTGGTGGCATTTGATTTCCCAGATATGGTCGGTGACCTTCTCGTAGAATTTCTTCGGCACGACGGGATTCGGGTATTCCTCAAAGAACCGGACCCCGATCGCGACCGCTTGCGCCCGGTCGTCATCGAGGGAGTGCAGCCAGTCGGCGACCGGTTTGCGGCCGTCGGCGGTCTTGAAGAAGGTGACAATCCGGAGTTTGCGACGAGGCGGGGTCAAGGGAGCGTTAACATATATGGTAACCAACGCCTGTCAAGGAGATGGAAGGGAAAATTGTTTTGTCACTTGCCCGCCCTCTCCCGGCAAGACTGCCGGCTCCCCGATTCGCTGGGTTGACAATTGTCAACCGGCTCCGTCTCCCCGCAAATTTGAGACAGTTTGTGCGGTGGAAAGAACGCCTCTCACGACCGCGCAAGAATATTTTTAGAGGAGGTACGATCTTCCCGAAAGAAGGGAAATACGGATCCAGGACATTGCACGTCATCCATCCGGAACGGTGGCAGACGTCGCCGAAATGCTCAACTGCGTGACAACCGGACCGGGTCTGCCGGCGACATAGCGCTCGTTGGACGCACGCAAAACCCGCAACCGCCCGCTGTCGAGCGAATCGCGGATCGCCGCCAACTGCCGGCCGCGAATATTGATCATGTCGCGACCGGCCTGAATCACCAGTTCGTCGGCGGTGCCGGACAACACCCAGCGCGACAAGGTGTGATACGGATACGAGACACGGGCACGGCACGCGGCCGCCGCAGGCTAAGGCGGAGGCAGGCCCCTAACACTTAGGCGTCTCGAGCCCACCCAGCCACTCCCAGGCCGGGATGACGTCCACGGCCTGGTCCTCGATCTCCAGCCGGTCGCGCTGATCGAGAGTCACGATCACACCAAGGCGTTTTCCCGGCAGGGCCAGCGCTTGACGCAACCCCTCCACTTCGCGGGCGAGATTTTCCTCGTTCAATTCAACACAGACCTGGATGGCCAGTTTCTCTGTCAGGAAATCGCACTCCCAGCGGTCCTTCTCGGACGCATAGGTCACGCCACCCGAGGATTGGCGGAGGGCCAGGAACACGGCGTTCTCGAGGCGGCGGCCGAGATCCGCAGTGACGGCGGGGGAGTTGATCCGCCGCAGTCCGTTGTCGATCGCGTAGTATTTGTTGGGCGCCACCACGCGCTGCTTGAAGGAGGCACTAAACTTCGGCACGGCGAAGAGGAGATAGGCGTCCTGGAGGAATTCCAAATACCGGGAGGTCTGACCAACCGTGGGCACGGCCAAGGCCTTGGTGAGTCCCTGAAGTGAAAACGGCTGCCCGGTGTGGGCCAGGAGGAACAAGGCGAGGTTCATCACATGCCGGGTTTCCCGGAGATGATGCTTCTGGGCGATGTCGCGCTGGACGATGTCCCGGAAGAGCTCCTGCAGCACCTGGGGATCCCGTTCGCGCAGGTAGACCGGGAAGCCCCCGTCATCCAGAAAGGCCCGCAGCGTTCCGGCCGACGCCTTCTTTCCAATGTAGTCGAGGTATTCGGGGAAGGAGAAGGGAAACACCTCGAAGGAGAGATGGCGGCCGGTCAGTTTCGTGCCCAGTTCGCGGCCGAGAAGGGAAGCGTTTGAGCCGGTGAGGCAGACCGCGTGCCCCCGATCCAGTAGCGAACGTACCATCCGCTGCCATTCCGGGATCTCCTGGATTTCGTCCAGGAAGATGGTCGTGTCCGGTTTCACCAGTTCCTCGATGACGGAGAG
>CAYLJC010000546.1:0-2548 GCA_964383345.1 uncultured Akkermansia sp.
TTCATCCCCTCGGCTCCCTTCCCGCCGAAGGCCCGGGGTCGGTGGGGGTTCGGTTCTCCCCCACCTCGTCGATGTGTTTGCCCACCCAGGCTTGCAGGGCCGCGAGGATCCGTTGCGCCAGGGGCAGGTCGCGCGACGCGAGGACGTCGGCGGCTTCGGCGAGGCTCGTCTGTAGAGCAAAGAGGATGCTGTCGCGGAAGAGGGACTCCTTCGAGGAAAAGTGGCGGTAGAGCCCCTGCCGCGACAGTCCCGCGGCCCGGGCCACCTGCCCCATCGATGCCTTTTGAAAGCCGAAGCGGGCGAAGATCTTCAAGGCCTCGCCGAGGATGCTCCGGCGCCGAATTTCCTCCGGACCCGCGAGGACCGGCTCGATTTCCCCAGCGATTGACATTGTTGACAACAAGTGCATTTTTTGTCTACCTAAGTCAAGCGGGAAGGACCTGCCTCACCCTGTTCCCATCCAGTCCAAAACCCGAGAAAGATCGACATGAAACAACGGATTTTCCTGGTTCTCATCGTGGTCATCGTGTTGGCCGGAGGTAGCTGGATGGCCCTGAAGCCGGACGTGGAGGCGGATGGATTGGTCGGTGGAAACGGACGGATCGAGGCCACCGAGATCGATCTCGCCACCAAGATCGCGGGCCGTCTCGAGGAGGTGCTGGTCAACGAGGGCGACTTCGTCGAGGAGGGGCAGGTGCTCGCCACGATCCAGTCGGATCAGCTCAGCGCGCAGTTGACCGAGGCGGAGGCGCAGCAGCGGGAATCGGTGAACGCCGTGGCCGGCGCCGTGGCGCAGGTGGCGGCGCGCGAGGCCGACAAGCTGGCCGCCGAGGCGGTCGTGACACAACGCGAAAGCGAACTGGCGGCGGAGGAAGCGCGCCTGAAACGCACCGAAAAACTCGTCACAACCGGGGCCGCGGCCGAACAGGATTTCGACGACATCCGCGCCAAGGTGCTGAGCTACGGAGCCAGCATCAAAGCCGCCGAAGCACAGGTGGCGGCGGCCGAGGCCGCCATCCTCGCGGCAAAGGCACAGGTCAAGGGGGCGCAGTCCACGGTCGAGGCGACCGAGGCAACGATCGCCCGCATCCAGTCGGACCTCGAGGACTGCCAGCTAAAATCGCCGCGGGCGGGCCGGGTGCAGTACCGCGTCTCCCAGGCCGGCGAAGTGCTGGGCGTCGGCGGCAAGGTCCTCAATCTCGTGGACCTCAGCGACGTCTACATGACCTTTTTCATTCCCGAGACGACGGCGGGCCGGATCGCCATCGGCAGCGAGGTGCGCATTCTCCTCGACGCCGCACCGGAATTCGTGATCCCCGCCAAGGTGTCCTTCGTCTCGAGCGTGGCCCAGTTCACGCCCAAAACGGTGGAGACGGAGAGCGAGCGACAGAAGTTGATGTTCCGGGTGAAGGGACAGATCGACAAGGAACTGCTGAAGATGCACCTGGAGCAGGTCAAGACCGGCCTACCGGGAGTGGCTTGGCTGAAGTTGGATCCCGAGATGGACTGGCCCGGACATCTCACCGTGACGACCGCCCCATGAACGGTCCCTCGGACGCCTTGGTGGCCAAGCTCAGCGGAATCTCGCTGCGTTATGGCAAGACCCTGGCGCTGGACGCGGTGACGCTGGACCTGCCCGGCGGACGAATGGTGGGCCTGATCGGTCCCGACGGCGTGGGCAAGTCCAGCCTGCTTTCGCTCATCGCCGGAGCCCGCGCCCTCCAGGAGGGCGAAGCGGAAGTGCTCGGCGGCGACATGCGCGAGAAGGCGCACCGCAACAAGGTGTGCCCGCGCATCGCCCACATGCCGCAGGGCCTCGGCAAGAATCTCTACGCGACCCTGTCGGTGGAGGAAAACCTGCAGTTCTTTGGACGCCTCTTCGGACACGGTGCCGCCGAGCGCCGACGCCGCATCAACGAGCTGACCGCCAGCACCGGGCTGCACCGCTTTCTCGACCGCCCCGCGGGCAAACTCTCCGGAGGCATGAAGCAGAAGCTCGGGCTCTGCTGCTCCCTCATCCACGATCCCGACCTGCTCATCCTCGACGAACCCACCACGGGGGTGGATCCCCTTTCCCGGAACCAGTTCTGGGATCTGATCGACCGCATCCGCGAGGACCGCTCCGGCATGAGCGTGATCGTGGCCACCGCCTACATGGAGGAGGCCGACCGTTTCGACTGGCTCGTGGCGATGAACGAGGGCAAGGTCCTCGCCGTCGGCACGCCGGAAGAACTCCACGAGCGCACCGGGACGGACAGCCTCGAGCAGGCCTTCATCTCGCTGCTGCCCGAGGAAATTCGGAAGAACCACGAACCGGTCGTGATCACACCGCTCGTGGCGGGCGAGGCCGACGACATCGCGATCGAGGCGCAGGGCCTGACGCGGCGTTTTGGTTCGTTCACCGCCGTGGACCAGGTCAGCTTCCGCATCCCGCGCGGGGAGATCTTCGGGTTCCTCGGTTCCAACGGCTGCGGCAAGAGCACGACGATGAAGATGCTCACCGGCCTCCTGCCCGCCAGCGAGGGCCGCGCCTGGCTCTTCGGGCGCG
>CAYLJC010000547.1:0-690 GCA_964383345.1 uncultured Akkermansia sp.
TCGCCGACGATGGCGCTGCCACAGCCGGATCGGGCGAGGCCGACGCCGCTCCAGAGGTGCGGCTCGAGATAGAGGTCCTCGTGTTGCGCCCGCAACTCATCCTGCCGCCTCACTCCGAGGCTGCCGCTGTCCATGCTGCGATTTTTGATCTCCTCTCCCTTGGCGGCATCGAGTTGGGAAATGAGCCGGTTCGCCGCCGCCTGTGCCTCGGCTTCGGTCTCGCGCACGATGACATGGCTGCGGAACCCGAAGTCGATGGAGCGTCCGTGGGCGGCCGCTTTTTCCGACATGCCGCGCATCGTCGCGGCGATGCTCTCTTCGGTCTCGGGCCACATCAGGAAAACGTCACAGTGCTTCGCGCAGAGATCCTGGGCCGCCGGAGAGATCCCGCCGAAGTACATGAGCGGTCCTCCGTTCTGCTGGTAGGGTTGCGCCGCGTAGGTGTCGGGCAGGCGGATTTGGTAGAATTCGCCGTCGAATTCGTAGGGATCCCCCTCCGCCGCCCACATTCCCTGGAGGATTTGAATGATCTCGCTGCTGCGGGCGTAGCGGACCTCGCTGCTTTCTTTTTGTCCGGGCATGTCCGAGGAGATGATGTTGAGGCAGAAGCGGCCTTGTGCGATGTGATCGATCGTGGCGAGGGCTCGGCCGAGCATGGGCGGCCAGACTTCTCCCATGCGCAGGGCGACG
>CAYLJC010000547.1:700-2545 GCA_964383345.1 uncultured Akkermansia sp.
GGTGAGTTGCGGGGCCATCGCGGCTGAAAAGGCGAGGGCATCCTGACCGACGATCCAACCCGAGGGCAGGAGAATGTTCTGATACCCGAGCCGGTCGGCCATCCTGGCAATGTCCCCACAATGTTGGTAGCTGCTGCGGAGAGCTCCGTCGGGGATGCCGAGATATTCGTAGTCATCGCTGCAGAGAGCGGAGAACCACGCCATTTCGACTTTTCGTTCGGGGCTGCGGATGACGGGGGCGGAGGCGGACATGACGGGGTGGGGGTGGAGAGGGGAAAATCAGGCAGCGTTAGAATCGCTCGAAGGTGGCGATTTTTGCGGCGGCTTCGGCGAGGACGGGCAACTCGTTGGCGAGAAAGCGGAGGCGTTTGGCGATCTCGCCGTCGCGGGGCAGTTCGTGGCCGTTTTCGAAATCGGCGCGGGTGACGTAGACGTAGCGCGGCGAGACGAGGCAACGGTAGTCCATCGCGAGGCTGTTGAGGAAGGCGAGGGGAGCGAGGTAGCTGCGGTGTGCTCCCGCGAGACAGACGAGTCCGACGGCTTTTCCCCGCCAACTGTTTCCGGTCAGCTCGATGAGATTTTTTGCCGCCGCGTTGAGGTCGTAGTTGTAGATGGGGGAAACGAGGACGATGGCATCGACCGCCGCGAGGACTTCGGTGAGGGAAATCGTCGCGGCATTCCGGTAGCAGAGTTGGCCGTCGCAGGCGGGGAGGTCGAGGGCACCGAGATGGATGGGGGCCACCTCATGGCCGACATCGGCGAAGAGGTCCGCGAGGGTCTCGGCGAGCGTGGCCGGTTTCCCGCCGGGGGTGAGGTTGGTGTTGAGGATGGCGAATTTCATTGCGGCTGGGTCGGGGGCGGTGGGAAAATTTCTTTCGATACGGGAAACCGCCGTGTTTTTTATTGCCACATCCGCCTGTCTTGTTCCAGAACTGTTTGCCCGAATGTGTTGCCGCAAGACGGTTGGCTCCGTTTCTCCACCCTGTTGTCCGAGACTTTCACCCAAAACCGATTATGTCCAGAACCCCGCTCGATTCTCCCCGTCCCTGGTATAGCGGCATCACGAGGTATGAATGGCTTGTCCTGCTCATCGCCTCGGCCGGCTGGATTTTTGATGTCTACGAAGGACAGATTTTCAATCTCACCCGGAACAACATGCTCGGCGAGATTCTCGGGCAGACACCGGGGAGCGACGAGGTGAAAAAATACGGGGACTGGTTTCTCGGCGTGTTTCTCCTCGGCGGGACCTTCGGGGGCTTGCTTTTCGGTTCCCTCGCGGACCGCTACGGGCGGAGTGCGATCATGATCGTGACGATCCTGATGTATTCGGTTTTTTCCGGTCTTACTTTCTTTGCGACCGAACTCTGGCACGTCACCGCGCTGCGCTTTTTCGTCGCGATGGGTGTCGGTGGCGAATGGGCGGTGGCGGCGGCCCTCGTCGCGGAGGTCTTTCCGAAGCACGCCCGCGCCCATGCCTCCAGCATCTTCCACGCGTCCTCCGTGGCCGGGACCACCCTGGCCTCGCTGGCGGCGATCTGGGTGGGGGCGAACTGGCAATACGCCTACCTCATCGGGGTGATTCCCGCCCTGCTCATCGTCTGGGTCCGCATCGTCGTGAAAGAGCCGGAGAAGTGGAAGCGCGCCCGCGAGGAGGCGAAGGCGGGCGCGGGCAAGGTGGGCAGTTTCGGGGAACTCCTCACGGTCGCGCCGTGGCGGCGGCACGCTTTTGGTGCGATGGCTCTCGCCGCCGTCGGTCTGGGGACATTCTGGGCGGTCACCGTGGCGGGGCAGGATCTCGCCCGCGAGATGCTCATCTCCGAAGGCGTCTCGCCCGAGGAGGCCGCC
>CAYLJC010000548.1:0-2544 GCA_964383345.1 uncultured Akkermansia sp.
GAGAGCGACGAGAAAGGCCACGAAAACACCCGTCTGGGCTTCGAGCGAGGCTTGATCCGGTGCTTTCATCACCGACCAGGCCCCGAAGGCGATGACGAGGGCGTAGCCGAAATTCCGGCAGAATTCCATCGAGGGATTGTAGATCGCCCAGATCCGCATCAGTCGCAGGGTGGCCTCGCGCAGTTTGTCGCTCGAACGGTTGAAACGCTCCAGTTCGGCCTTTTCGCGGGTGAACGCCTTGATCTGCTGGATTCCGTCGATGTTGTCGTGCAGGAGCGAATTCATGCCGCTGGTGGCTTTGCGGACGCGGCGGTGGCGGTCCGGCGAGGTGCGGGTGTAGGCCCAGGCCCCACCGATGAGGAAGGGCATCGGGATCATGGTGATGAGGGCGAGCTGAGGATCGAGGTAAAAAAGGTAGCCGCCCACCACCAGGACCTGGAGCAGGGCGACGACTCCCTGTTCGATTCCGTCGATGAGGACACGTTCCATCGCGGTGACGTCCTCGGTGACGCGGGTCATGACGTCGCCGGTGCGCTTGTTGTCGAACCAGTTCATCGGGAGGCGCTGGATTTTGTGGTACAAATCCGAGCGAATATCAAAGATCACCTTCTGCTCGAACGTATTGTTCAGGATGATACGGAGCGCGTTGAAGAGGTTGGTCGCCAAAAAGGTGCCCAGGGCGAGGAGGGAGAGCGGGACGAGCCGGTCGAAGTCGCGCTGCGGAATGACCTCGGCGGTGATCGCTTTCGTGACGCCGGGGAAGACGATCACCAGCACGGTCATGAGCACCGCGCAGGTCAATTGGGCGGTGGCGAGGAAGGGATAACGTTTGAGGTAGGAAAAAACCCGAAAAACCGTTCTCATTTGAAAAATCTATTCGTTACGCTGTGTCACCAGGATAAAAAGTGAAATCAACCCGCGATTTTCGTTCTCTTCCCAGGACGCGGAGCACCCCCCTACCCATCATGGCCCGCCCTCGACGGCGCTTTCTTATTTTCTCGATTTTTATTGTCCCGCCGCTTCTTGTCGCGGCGGTGGTGGTGACGTGCAATCTCTGGATCGTCCTCTCCACACGGGAACAAGTCTACGACGCCGTCTCCGATATCGAGGCGCGGGCGGTGGCGGTCGTGCTTGGGACGTCCAAGAACGCCGGACCTGACACGCCGAACGCCCATTTTGAAAATCGTCTCGCCGCTGCCGCGGCGCTCTTTCACGAGGGAAAAGCGAACATCCTCCTCGTGAGCGGCTACCGCGATTCGCCTTACTACGACGAGACCCGCGACATGATCGCGAAGCTGACGGAACTGGGGGTGCCCGATTCGGCGATCCTCGCCGACGACCGCGGGGCGCGCACCCTCGACTCCGTGGTCCGGGCGAAAACGGTCTTCGGTTTCGACCGCGTCGTCATCGTCTCCGACGACTTCCACGTGAACCGCGCCCTCTTCATCGCCAACCGCTGCGGGGTCGATGCGATCGCCTTGAGGAGTGAGGCTGTCGGCTACCGCGATTCGCGGAAGGTGCGGATGCGGGAGTATTTCGCCCGGGTCAAGGCGGTGATCGATCTGTATGTCTATCCGCCCGGCCCTGCGGTCGAACCCCCCGACGCGCCGACTCTCTCGCGAAAGTGAAAGGGCGGGACTCACCCCAGCTCCGTCAGCACTTTCTCGAAGCTCTCGACATCGGAGAAACTGAGCGCTTTGGCACTGCGATCGATCCGGCGCATGAATCCGGCGAGGACACGACCGGGGCCGAGTTCGATGAATTGGGTCTCGCCCTTGTCGAGGAAGTGTTGCACACATTCGCTCCAACGCACCGACCCGCTCACCTGCGCCTCGAGGGTGCTCCGGATCCCGGCGGCGTCGCGGATCTCGCGGGCCTCGACGTTGCAGACCACGGGGACTTCGGGCGTCCGGAATTCGATGTCGGCGAGGACGTCAGCCAGCTTCACCTGGGCCGGCATCATCAGGCGCGAGTGGTAGGCTCCGGCGACGTCGAGCTTTTGCGCGATGCGGATGCCGTGATCGGGTGCGGCGGCGATCAACTGATCGATCCCCGCCGTTTTCCCGGAGACCACGATTTGCCCGGGGCAATTGAGGTTGGCGACATCGACGTCACAGCGGGCGGCGAGGGCGCGGATGTCGGCCTCTTCTCCGCCGATGAGCGCGGCCATGGCACCGTCCACGGCATTGGTCGCCTCTTCCATGAAACTGCCGCGTTTGGCGACGAGATCGAGGCCCGTTTCAAAGGAGAAAGTCCCCGCGGCGGCGTGGGCGGTGAATTCGCCAAGGGAGAGACCGGCGCAGCCGGCGATTTCCAGATCGGGGACGTGGGCCTTGAGAATGCCGAGGCAGGCGAGGCCATGCACGTAGAGGGCCGGCTGGCAGATCGAGGTGCGGGTCAATTCGGCAGCGGGTCCTTCGAACATTTTTTCCGAAAGAGCGTAGCCAAGCCGCTCGTCGGCGCGAGCGAAGAGGTCGCGCACCGAATCGAACCTTTCCGCGAGATCGCGTCCCATTCCGACGGTCTGGGCCCCTTGTCCGGCAA
>CAYLJC010000549.1:0-2544 GCA_964383345.1 uncultured Akkermansia sp.
CGGCGGCACCGCCGACTTCCTAAAGGAGAACGGCATCGAGGTTGCGCGGGTGAAGACGGGTTTCGCGGGCGTTGTATCGCCTCGCGATGTCGGTGAAGAGCCTCGTGTCGCCGCCCCGCCAGGCGTAGATGGCTTGTTTGATATCGCCGACCTGGAAGAGGGAGCGGGTTCCGGAGTTGTCCTGGACGACCTCGTCGATGAGATTGGAAATGACGCGCCATTGCAGGATGTTGGTGTCCTGGAATTCATCAAGGAGCCAATGATCGTAGCGAGCGTCGAGCCGGTAGTCGATCTGCAGCCTGTCGTCATCGCCGGGAATCTGCGTGAGGACGGGGGAGCGGTTCCCCTCTCCGTGGTCGTGGCCCGAGAGGAGCAACTGAAGATCCTGAAAGGTGAGCAGGCCCTGGCGGCGTACCTGATCGGCGTAGGTCGATTCGTAGAAATGGAGAATCTCCCAAATCCCGCGGGTGCGCTGGAGTTTGACGGCGAGTTCGGCCCCGACAAAACGGCGCAGAATCCGTGTCAGCGGATCGCAGCAGGCCCGGTCGAGTTGGTGAACGGTGCGGTTCAATTTCACCGTGAAAGCGCCGTCGCGGATGGCGCTCCATCCCGGCAGGAGACGTTCCATCATATACAAAATGCGACCTTTGATCGGTGTGCCGGGGCGGTGCCCGGGCAATTGTTCACGGAATTCCTCCCAGTATTTCCAATCGACCTTTTCCAGGGTCTGCAGGGCGCGGAAGAGGCGGGTGAATTCCTCTTCGAAATCCACTCCGCGGACAAACCAGTCCTCGCCGCCGTCTTCCAAGATCACGGGGGCGTTGCCCCAGAGATGTGGGTCGGGGGCGCTGAGGTAGAGATCGTGGAGTTCCTTGATGAACCCGTCGAGCTGACGGGTGATCCGGACCTCCGCTTTGCCGAAGGTGGCGCGGCGGAAGGCTTCGAGGAAGGCGTCCTGCGCCGGATGTTCCTCCCGGGTGGAGGAAATCCGGCGTTCAAAAACGCTTTGGTAGACCCGTGCCTTGGCGACCTCGGTCTGGTATTCGTCCATCACCTGGAAATCGCTGGTGAGTCCGAATTCGGCGGGGAAGGCACGGAGAATGTTCGCGAAAAAACTGTCGAGCGTTCCGAGAAAAAGCCGTGGCATCCGCGAGATAAAAACGCGGAGCAGCGTTTCGAAGTCCCGAGGAGTCAGGGTTGCGAGGGTGGCGGAGAGCGGATCGTTCGGGTCCGAGGCGAGCGCGGCGGCGTTCTTCGGATCGGCCGCCGCCCCGGCGAGTTTCACGAGAATGGAGTCGAAAAACTCCCCCGCCGCCTTGCGGGTGAAAGTGACCGCGATGATGCGTTCGGGGGCGACGGGGAGACCGCTCTGGAGCTGCAAGCCCATCAGCGCGATGTAGCGGTTCGTCAGTTGCCATGTTTTCCCCGATCCCGCCGAGGCGAGAATCATTTCATTGGGGAGATTTCCGATGCCGGGCATGTCATTCAAACGGTGAGGAGGGGTGGAGGGAAGAGCTTTGCCCCGCGAAATCGAAACGGATCGGATCGCGGAGGCGGGGGTAGCATAGCGTGAGACGACGACCTCTCCAATTCACAAAATGCGCTCGTTCACGCTTTCGGGCCGCCTTTGTGGATTTCGGAAACACTTGCGCCGTGGCGGCACCGAACGCACCATGGGGAGTCGCCATGACCCGGGCCCTCTCTGTCATCCTCCTTGCATTGGTATTGTCCGTCCCCGTCGATACGGTCGCGGAGCCTCTCACCACGGCCCTGGAACTGCGCTCCCTCAGTGCGGAGGAGGCCGAATCGGGGGTGCCCGTCGACCTGCGTGGCGTCGTGATTTTTGCGGAGCCGCAGGGCACCGTCTTTTTTCAGGATGACACCGCCGGAACTTACTTCCAACTGCGGGGGCTGAGGGCTCCCGCGCCGGGCGACGAGATCCGGGTGCGGGGAGTCTCCTACCCCGGTCTCTATCTGCCGGGGATCGACGGGGGGGAACTCGAGGTGCTCGCTCACCCCGGACTGCCCGAGGCCGTGGCGGTCGATTTCGATGACCTCATGTCCGGGCGATACCATTACCAGCGGGTCAGTGTCGAGGGCATCGTCCGGACCGTGGCCCCCGATGGCGAAGGGACCAGCCTGGTGCGTGTCGACCTGGGCTCCCGCGTCGTCGAGATCCGCTTGGAAGAACCGCCCCGGGGGGAGAATGACATCATCGACAGCCGCGTCCGCGTCACCGGGCTCGCCGCCGGGGTGATCAACAATCGCCGCCAGCTCGTCGAACCCTACCTGCGCTGCCGCAGTTGGAACGATATCGCCATCCTCGAGTCGGCGCGGGATCTGCGCTCCATTCCCGAGATTTCTCCCGGCGAGATTCTGACTTTCGCGGTGGGCGGGCAGGTGCGCCGCCGGGTCAAGCTCACCGGCGTCGTTCTGGCGTCGTTCCCCGACGGCGATGTCTACATCCGGAGCGGCGAGTCGGGCATCGGAGCGCGTCTCGTGCGAAGCGATCCGCTCCTGAAAAGCGGAGACTACGTGGAAATG
>CAYLJC010000550.1:0-2540 GCA_964383345.1 uncultured Akkermansia sp.
ACCAGTGGGCGCAAGCGATGCGGTGGTATCTGCAATGGCTGAACTTTTGTGAGAAAACGCTCCGAGGGACAGGCGAATTCTCCGCCCGGGGAGAGATGGTTTCCCCTCATGAATGACGGGAAAAAAACAGATACATACCTGTCTCTATACTTCCCCCCGCGCCCTTCTGCGATCTAGGGTTTCCGGACGGCGTCTTGCGGCACGGCGTCGGTTCCAGGCGACGGGGGGAGTCCCCCCACCAAGAGCGAACGCAACTGGACCGGGCTGTTTTTTGGGAAGTGGATCCGCACTTGGTGTGGCCCGGCTTTGAGATCCCATTCCCTGGGCAGCAAAAACCACTTCCAGGTGTCGCTGTCGATATCGACTTTGAAGGGTTCGCCCCCGTCGATGGCCACTTGCAGGGGAGGAAACGATCCGGCTTCGTCGGAATCGTTGGCGGGATTTTTCGCCCGGATCCGGATGGGATAGAGCCCGGAATCGGGCAGGGTGAGCGTGAAAGTGGCGCTGCCCGGCCCGGCGCCGGCGGTGAGAATCTTCCACCCGTCGAGCAAGTCCTCGTAGACCAGTTCGACCGTGCCGTCGCGCTGCGCTTGCTCCGCCTCGCCCAGGGACCAGAGATAGGTTTCCCGCAGGGGCAGGGCGGCGGGCACGATGTTGACGTCGTCGAGGTAGAGGGTGGTCTCGACGGGTTCCCTGGTGTGGGTGCTGAGCGCGATGTAGGCGGCATCGGTGCCTTCCGGGACAATGCCTTCGGTATGCAGGAACTGCCACTCGCCCAGCTTCGTCAGGTCATAGGGCCGGGTGGTGAAGGACTGCCGGGTCCGCCCTTTGCTGCGCACGGAAAGCCGGGCACTCGGGGCGGGTGCGCCCTCGCTGATCCGGTCGATGCGCAGCCAAAGTTGCAGGCGAACTTTCCGACCCGGTTCCAAGCCGAGGATTTCCCACGGCGGACCGGCGGAGTAACGGGTCACGATGTACTCGTTCTGCCCTTCGCCGCGACCGGAGATTTTGGCGGCCCCGCCACCGCTGTGGGAGTGGCTGGTGCTGTGGGTCAGATCGAAGCCGGGACGTGCGACCCAGCCGCCGGTGCCGCTCTCGAAATCGGGGTTGGGCACGATGCCCGGGAGGCGGTTGCGGGTCGGATCGAGGGCGGCCGCGGCATTGCGCTGGTATTCCTCCTCGAGCGAGCGTCCCGGGAAGCGGGCCATTTCCTCCAGGGCGAAGGGGGCGGAGCAGGTGGTGTAGGCGAGCGACTTGCCCCGACTCGTCGTGCCCGTGGCGATCATGCCGCGCAGGAAGGTCTCGCGGGTCACCTGGATCAGTTGTTTGTCCCCGGAATGGTTGGCGGCGAAAGCAAGTCCGTTGGCCATGATCAGGGGGCTGGTGGTTGCGATGCCCGTCTCGGGGCAGGAGGTATAGCGGAAGTTCCCGGCCTTGGGGTCGTAGAGGTTCTCCACCAACCAGCGGGCGATATGGACGATGCGTTGGGCGACCTCCCCGTCAGCGGTGGCGAGGTAATAATACTTCAGCGCGGTCATCAGGACACCGGCCATGAACCCGGCCTCACCATAGTGGGGCTGCTCGCAGTTGCAGTGGCCGGGACTGAGTTTGTGGACCCAGAGGCCCGCTTTGGGATCGGCTTTCTCCCGAACCTCCTCGTAAATCAAACGCATGGCATTGAGGTAATAGGGATCCTCGCTGGCGAAGTAGGACGACATGGCGATGATGCCCATCCAGCCGGGGACCCGGGCGTTGCCGTAGCCGAAGTCGATGGTATTCGGGCCCGCCAACCAGTCCCCCAATTGAAAAGCGGCGCGGCGCACTTGTTGGTCGCCGGTGAGCAGCCAGTAGGCCAGGTTGCCCTGGTTCCACATGTGCCCCTCGTTTTCCGCGTATCCCTGGGCGTAGATCGACATCCCCATAAAGTCGTGGGGATAGTAGCCGCCGGTATGGCCCATGGAGTGGACCCAGGCCTGTCCCGTCCGGCGGGCCTTGCCGGGTCCGGCCTTTTGCCCGGCGGCAAAGTGGACCACATCGACATCGGCATTGTGGCGGGCGGCGTCCTCGGCGATTTCAAAAAAGAGCCGCTCGCCCGTGCGGAAATACTGGCTCAGCATGGCGTTCTGCAGGTCGTATTCGATGTTGCCCCAGTTCTTGCCGCGCTCGCCGTACCAGTCGCCGAAATTCATCAGGCCATACCATTGGTTTTCCTCTCGCAGCGCGAGAAAGTCCTCCGCCCCCTCGCGCAACAGGGCGTCGTAAGCGGGGAATGCGGCTGCCTTGGGCGAAGCGAGTCCGGGGACAGCTCCCGAGCTGAGGTACCAGGCGGGCGGGGCGGTCACCAGCAAAGCCTCGTCAACGCGCCCCTGCACCTCCGCCGCGGTGGCCGCCTCTGCCGGGCCCAACAGCAATTCATGACGTTTTTCGAAGCCGGAGCGGAAAGTGTAGTTCCCGTCGCGCAGATAGTAGTAGAGGATGTGTTCGTCGGGACGTTTGGCATAGCGATCTTGCGGGGTGATGGCCGGGTAGAGCCCCACGGC
>CAYLJC010000551.1:0-2526 GCA_964383345.1 uncultured Akkermansia sp.
TGGCCCTTATAGTTACAATCGCCGCTTTAGTTTTTTCTAGTACCGACAATGCAGTAGGGATTACTGCTATTTTTTGCATACCCTCTGTCTTCACAGTTTTTTTCGTTTTGGTCACTGCACGCAAAAAGTGAAAGTGGAATATGGCTTCCGATACTACCAGCCCATTCGCGTCAACTTAAGCACTCAACTTATTTGATATTAACGAGTTAAATATCGAAAATCCGCGATTTTTCCCTTGACTTTGCGAGAGAGCCGGCAGGTTTTCTATGCAAAGAACCTATCCCGCCGACTCCCCGCTCCTTACTCTCCCCGATCTTGACGCACTCGCAAGGGAAACCCAATTCGTGGTTCGCGAATCTTCCAAATTGGACCCTTCGGCATTCCTCCAAACTCTCTCCGGCGCTGTCGCTTCCGGGCTTGCCTCACACAATCAGATCGCCATCGGATTGTCTCAGCGAAGCGGGAAATATATCAGCAGTTAGGCGATCTTCCGACGCTTTACGGAGGCGTCCACCGCCTTCCTCACCGGGGTGGTTCATCGACTCTTCGGGGAGCGTTTTGCCTCGCGCTTTCCTACCGAAAATCTCGGTGTCATCCGCCGCATTCTGGTGGAGGATTCGTCGGTCCAAACCATGCCAAAAGCCAATGCCGGAATCTTTCCCGCCTGTGGCAACAGACATGGCGGCACCGCCGGGGTGAAAATCGATTTTGCGTACGATCTGCTTGCCGCGGAGGTGTGTTCCCATTCGCTCCATTGCGCCACTGAACAGGACAAAAACATAGGCAAGGAATTTCTCTCCATCGTTCGGCAGAACGATCTCGTGCTCCGGGATATGGTGTATTTTTCCCTTTCGGAATTCGTTGAGATAGAACGCCGTGAAGCATTTTGGCTGACGCGGGTGCCTCTCACCCTGGGCCTTCGATGTGCATCCGGCGAAGCACTCGAAAAACATCTCCGTCGCCATTGCGGGAATGTCATCGATCTTGAGATCATGGCGGGTGAAGCGGGTAAAAGTTGTCGTCTTGTGGCCATACGGGCAAGCGGATCGGTGGCTCGCAAGCGACGCAAACAACGCCGAAAAGAGGCCAAGGCAAAAGGTGTCGAACCAGATGCCAAGGGGCTGATTCGTGACGGTTGGCACCTTATGATCACCAACCTTCCCGTCGAAGACTTCACGCCGCATCAGTTGCGTGACATTTACCGGGCGCGCTGGGGCGTGGAATCGAGCGCAGCGAGATAGCCAGCCAAGAAGAAGCCCGATCCGCCGCTGGCAAATTCAATTTCGCGCCTGGAAACAGGCCAACAATCTCGACAAAGCTCTCAACCGCAAAAGCGGTGAACATCATCTCATGGCCATCGTCCTCACGGCGATGATCAACCATCTCATCGGGATGCGGATGGCGCGATTTTTGAGCGGGCGAAGGGGAGTGGACCATCTGAGCTATGAAAAGCTTTACGACGCTCTCTCCATCCATCATCAGGCCGCGAAGCGATGGGAGGATCTACTATCATTCACACCATTCATGAAACACGTGGAACGCGACAAAAGAAAGCGAAAATCCCCAGTCACCACAAGGGCTCTGGGCTTAAGTTGACGCGAATGACTACCAGCCAGATACAGGGCGGTGGTTGAGCCGTGACCCAATCGGAGAGCGAGGAGGAATCAATCTTTACGGATTCGTGCTGAACGTAAGCGTCCCGCCGGGGGCATCTTGTTGATTTGAGCGGGTTCGGCGAGGTTGGGCGCATGGCAAAGCACCGAACCGACCAAGAGTGGGCCTCGATCCTGAGCGCCTTCCGTCGCAGCGGGCAGAGTCAGGCGGCTTTCTGCCGTCGGCGCGGCCTCGCTCTCTCCACCTTCCGCCTCCGGCTCGCCGCCGCGAGGCGCAACCCCACCCCTCTGCCGACGCGCGAGGACGGGGGAACCTCGCTGGCGCACGCGGCGCTGCTAGAGCTCCCCCTCCTCGGATCTCGCCGCGCGGGGCATCCCGCCGGCGGTCCGGAGCACCGCGTCCCCGTCGAACTCGAGTTCCCCGGTGGCGTTCGCGCCTCGCTCGCCGTCTCCAACGAAAGCCTAATTCCCAGGGACAGGCTAATTATTTTCAAATTCGCCCTTGCGACAACTGTTCACGTGTGCAATCGTGATTCCCGTGAGACACGCGCGCATCCGGGGAGAGGGACTCAGCTACTACCACGTGGTTTCCCGGGTCGTGGACCGGCAGTTCATTCTCGGCGACGAGGAGCGGGAACATTTTGTCGTCCTGATGCGCAAGCTGGAGGCCTTTCTCGGCCTTCGTGTTGTCACTTATGCGGTGATGTCCAACCACTTCCATCTCCTCGTCGAGGAACCCGACCGGTCCGCCTTGCCACCCCTCGACCGCGGGACCCTCCTGCAACGCCTCGGCTACCTCTACGACCGCTTTACCGTCGACACGGTGCGGCAGGAACTCGACCGGGCCGCGGCGAGAGGAGACCGGCAATGGGAAGAGGAGATCCTCGACCGCTACCACAAACGGATGGGCGAC
>CAYLJC010000552.1:0-2062 GCA_964383345.1 uncultured Akkermansia sp.
CTTTGGTGCCGCCGGTCTTCGCGGAGGGCTTCGGCTTTGAGGAAAGCACCGTGGCGAGGGAGGGGCCGTCGGGCCCGAAGACTTTCTCGTAACGCTCCGCCGCCCGCACCGCCCGGGGCCAGCGTCGCACTTCCATCCAGCATTGGATCTGTGCGAGGGAGGCTTTTTCCACGATGGGATCGGGAGGCATCGAGTCGAGCATTTCCTCCATGATGAGCGCCGCCTCGGTGTAGCGCTCCAGCCCCTGATAGGCCATCGCGAGGCGCAAGCGCAGGGCGGAGTCGAAATTCTCGATGGTCGAGAAATTCGCCAGTTCGCGTTCGACGCGTTTCAGGATGGTCCGGAGCTGAAAGATCATGCCCCGGGTGTTGGGGCGCTGCTCGAGGACGGCGATGCGCTCATGAATCTCTTCGATTTTCGCGTTTTGATAGTCAAGTAATTTTGCCGAAGGCCAAATGAGCTGGAGAGAGGTGATCGCCGGATAATATCGCTCTTCCTCGAGGAAGGACGCTCCGAGCTGCAGCGCGAGGGTCTGGAAACTGATCACCTGGGTCATGTGATTCATCCGGTGGTGTTCGCGACGCAGCACCGCGAGGGCCTTGTCGGGTTGGTCCGCCTCGATCCGGGCGTAGAGCTCCAGCACGACGGCGCGGCTCGCTGCTTCGGGCGCGGTTTCCCGATAGAGAGGCAGTTGTCCTTCGAGGAAATCGGCCGCCGCCTCGGGGAAACCCTGCTGGAGATAGAGCGTAGCGAAGAGGAGGAGCGCCTCGTATCGCTTGACGGCATCGTGTCCCTCGTTCGCCCAGTATTCGCCGAAGGCGCGTTGCGCGGGGACGAGTTCCCCCGCCTGCATCAGGCAGATCGCCCGCCAGAACCGCAGTTCGTCGGCGAGCGCGGGAGCGATTTCGGGGTCGGTGAGCGACTCGTCGATGCAAGGGCGGGCCTCGTCGAATTTTTTCAGGGCGACTTTGCAGATCGCGAGGAGGGGACGATGTCGGCGCGCCGCTTCCTTCGCTTCTTCGGCGGCACCGTAGTCGGTCAGGAATGTTTCGAGCGCCTCCTCCGCCACCGCGAAATCATTGGCGGCGAAGGCGGTCCGCCCGCGCTCGAGAAGTTCGTCGGGTCCCTCGGCGGCGAGATCGGGCCCGGCGGGAGGGGCGTCGGGATTTTCCTGACAGTACAGCGGGAGCGTGACCAAAAGCCATAGAAAGAGAAGCGCTGGGGTGAATCCGGCCATCAGTTTCAACGGGTCGCTGTTTCCCGTGGAAAATTGGATAGGAATTCCGCGCGATGGTCAACTGCAAACGGAAAAATATTTTCGTGACTCGATTCGGGTGGCGCGGCGGAAAGAACTACTTTCCAGAGTATTCGAAGTCGCAGCGAAGAAATACCAGAGGGAAGTCCATGCCTCTGTGAGCCTGTCAGGCACACCATTGTTGCAGCTTTTCCAAAATCGGCGGGACGTGTTCGTAGGGATCGCCCGCCTCTTCGAATTCGAGGATCACGTAACCCGCGTAGCCGCTGTCGCGGAGAATTTTGACGACGCGCTCCAGATCGGCGGGGACTTTTTTCTTGCTGCCCTTCACCCGGATCTCGGTTTTGAGCTGGACATTGACGGCGTAGCCCGCCGAAGCCGCCATCTCGGCGTAGACATCGTCGGCGATGAAGTTGCCGCTGTCGAGATTGACCCCGACCCAGGGACTCTCGACTCCGCGCACGATGCGGAGGAGCCGGTCGGCGGTGGCAATGCTGTCGTGGTTTTCAATGCCGAGGAAGACACCTTTTTCCTCTGCGTAAATCGCGGTTTCGGCGAGGGCTTCGATCGCATTCCGCTCGGCGTCCTCGGGACTGACGCCCTTGGGATGGACGCCGGCGAAGACACGAATGTGCGGAGCCCCCATCAGGGCGGCGTGATCGATCCATTGTTTCACATGGGCGATCTGTTCGGCGCGTTCGGGAGCTTCGCGGGGGTGGGAAAAATTGTTCCCCACCGCTGTTCCGGAGATCTGCACGCCGTTGAGATGGGCGATGCGGCGGCAGTCGGTGAAGTGGGAGGCCTCGC
>CAYLJC010000552.1:2072-2525 GCA_964383345.1 uncultured Akkermansia sp.
GCGGAAAAAAATAGCTCGTCAGTTCAGCTCCCGCGATGCCGAGACGGGCGCAATATTTGATGAAGCCGGGCATGTCCATGGCCTTGTCGCCCGCCTCATACTTCGGATTTTTCTTTCCCCGGGAATATTCGAAATAGTTTCGGAACGAATAAGCGGCCAGCCCGACGCGGAGTCCTTTTCCGATGCGGGGATAGGGTTCGGAGACGGCGAGTAGTGACGGGGCGGGGACGAGGCCGAGCCCGAGGGCTCCGGTCATCCAGGATCGGCGGGAAATGTTCATGGAGAGGAAGGATAGACCGTTCTCTCGCGAAAGCAGAAGAAAAAATTCCCCGTGTCCCCGGCCCGCAGTCCCCTAGGTCCGCTCCCCGTAGCCGCGCGGATGCCGCACATGCCAGTCCCAGGCGGTCCGGACGATGGAACGGAGGTCGGGGTATCGCGGGGTCCAGCCGAGCT
>CAYLJC010000553.1:0-2522 GCA_964383345.1 uncultured Akkermansia sp.
CGCCAATTCATCGCCCAGGGCACGGCTGCCCGGCTGCCGGTGATCATCGAAAGTGACCAGATCATCGCCAGCTTCCCGGCAGGGGGGGCGACCGCGAGCGCCCTCCTCCCCCTCTGCGGCGAAGATCTCGACCCGCTCTATCGATCCGTTACGAAATTCGAGCGAGTGCCGCGAGACGGAAAGGCATTCCGCGCCGTCGCCCACGAGCGCTTTGGGGCCGACCGGGGAGCCAAGATCATCGCCGCCTCCATCCAGCGCGACAAGGCGGGCATCCCTCGCAGCCGCATCCTCATCCCCTGGGACCGCGCTAAGCAATCCCGACCCCTGACATCATGATCTCCCCCCACATCCTCGCCGAACTCGCCATGCTCCGCCGCGCCTACCTCCCGGTCGTCGCTGGGAACAAGACAAAGCGCCCCACCGGCGGGCGACCCAACCCTTGCGCCCTCCATCGCGAGCCCCGCCACGGCGCGGCCATCGCCAGGGAGACCAGGGCTGCCGCTCCGGCCAAGCGACGCCGGGCGAGACTTGCGCCCGCCTGGCAGCGGCTCGCCGAGGCCGTCGCACGCGGCGAGGTCCCTGTCGGTGTCCCCATCGGCGACTCAGAAATGAAGCGCCTCCTGGGATCCGACTTCTGCCACGGGATGGAAGGCATCGCCTTCGCCCTCGCCGCGAACCGGGCCGCCGTCCGGCTCCGTCAGGTCAGCCCCAACAAATGGATCGTAGCTATCGCCTGACTGCCACCATGCACACCTACCGAATCGACATCGTCATCGGCGGCCGCGAGCAGCGCCTCCTTATCCGTGCCGACAGATGCCTCGACGGCACCCACGGCTCCCACATCTTCGAACTCGATGGCCGCACCATCGCCTGGGTGCCCTCCCGCATCATAGTCAACATCTCCGAATCCTAACCCCAAAACCAAAACCCCCGCACCATGGAAAAAACCGAATCCGCTATCCGCTACACCGTCGAACGCATCTCCGCCGATCCCGCGGTCTACTGGCACTTTCTCGGGACCGAGTCTTGGACCCGCCTCATCGATGCCTACGCCGAACTCACCGGCAATGACCCCGCCGATCTGCTCCGCGACCTCGCCCCGGAGACCTCAGCTTACGCGGCCCAGTGCGAGACCGAGCGCCGCCGCGAACACCTCGACAGCGGAGGGGATCATCTCTGCGTCTCCTGTCAGGCCAGAGCGGAGTGGGACCCTGAAATCTCCGAGGCCGCCTTCCGAGACGCCACCTTGGCCTGTCCTTCTGTCCTCAACGCCTTCGAGCGCCTGCCCGACTACGACCGGCGCGAAATCCTCACCAACCTCGCCACCGCCGCTGTCTGATCCTGCACCCCTGCCCCTCTGACACATGACCGAATCCCTACACACTTGCGAAACCTGCGGACGCACCAACTTCACAGCGAGGGGCCTCAAGGCCCACCGTTGCCGACCCGCCCAGGGCCGGTCATTGGTCGATACGGCTGCACCGGCTGAACCAGGGGAACACCCCGCCTTCGCCACCGCCCGCCGCCACGCCGAAGCCATCAGCGGCGGCGTCAAGCTCACCGTCGCCGGGTGCATCGCCCTGGGCCTCGAACTAAACAAAATCAAAGCCGAATTGGGGTATGCCCACGGGGGAAATCGGGGAGCAAGTTCGCGAAACACGAACTTGAAATGGCCCGATCTGGTCGCCCAAGAAACCGGCTTCTCCTACGATCGCTGCAACTACTTCGCCAAGACCGCCGAGAAGGTCCGCGAAAAGATCCTCGCCCGCAAGACCAAGGCCACCGCGCCCGTCCGCGCCATCCTCCAGGCCCCGCCCGCCGAGTGGTCGCACGACGACTACCTCGCCTTCGCCGATCACCTCGGCGAGCACTTCGCCGCCGAGACCTTCCGCGGGCTCATGCTCGACATCGGGCTCATCGCTCCCCCCGAGCCGCCCGCTCCCGCCGATCCGTCCGCACCGCCCCTCGTCCAGGGCGACTTCTACCACGACATGCTCGCCGCGCACGACTGCGTCGCCGAGCCCATCCTCGGTCTCTACCGCACCGCCCGCGATCCCGCCCAATTCGTCCGCTACCTCTTCGAGTTGCCCGTCGAAGATCTCGACCGCGACACCGACAGCGGCCGCCCGCCCATCACCGGCCTGCGCACCCTCCGCCACATCATCACCCAGGCCGGGGAAGAGATCGACCGCGCCATCTCCGCCAAAGCCAAAGCCGCCCGCGGCACCGTCTCCGCCTCATGACCTCGCCAGCAGTCGCCACCTACCCTCTCAGCAGAGACGAGCGCGGCCGTCTCCTCTGCCCCCTGTGCGACTGCTGGCTCGTCGAGACCTACGAGAGGCGTGGCGGACGCCGCCACTGGTTTCGACAATGCCGCCAATGCGAGGCCCGATTTTCCGACGTTGCCGTCACCCCTAACACCGTCACCATCGAAAAATGAAACCCCCACATCTCAAGCCCCAAACCCTCGACGTGCTCGCCCACCTCGCGGGCCGGGACTCGGCGCCCGGCAGCATGACCGT
>CAYLJC010000554.1:0-2499 GCA_964383345.1 uncultured Akkermansia sp.
TTGGACTGTCGCTTGTCGGGCGGGCCGATCGAGGCGATCACCTCGGCCATGGTCATGCCGAGGGCGACCTGCTGCTCTTCGATGAGTTCGGACACGATGAGGTAACGCTCGTGAAATTCGCGGAGATTGGCTTCGAATCCCTCGGGGAGTCCCTCGACGGCGGATTTGGCGACCCAGCCGGCGACCTGACCCTGTTTGGCTTTCGCCCGGATACGGTAGGCCTTGTCGCTGACGGCGAGGAGGACGGCGTTTTGATTGGGCAGGGTGTTCCCGAGCCAGCGATCCCCCTGCAGGGTGCTGTAGATCGCGGCGGACTGGGTCACTCGCACGGGGACTTCCTCGTCCAGCATGATTTCGAGATAAATCGCCCCCTTCTCCTGGATGAGATCACTTTTGCCGCGGTCCTCACGCTTGACCGTCACAAATCCGGGGCGGCGGAGTTGGGCCTCGCAAGGGAGGGGGGAGAAGGGGATCGGCAGGACGAGGAGGACAAGCCAGAGAGCGGAACGAGGTTTCATGGCGCGGGCGAGGGAAAAGAGGGAGAGGCGACCGCTCCGCGCACACGCGGGGAAAGACGATGTGCCCGGAGTCCGACCGGTAGGACGGATCGCCGTCCCACCCGATGCGGCATTATCCCTGTTTTTGTCTTCCCCGGCAAGAGAATCCGCAGGGGATTCGAGGGAACGGGGGAGGCGCGTCGGCGCTACATGCGGATTTCCTTCTGCGTCTTCGCGTCGGCCACGACGACCTGCTCGCGGTAGTAGGAGGCGTCGCTCCGGAAGGTGAGGCGGGCGTTGTGACGTCGCTCCAGCTCGACAAACAGTTCGCCATCGTGGGTGCGGAGGCGCTCCATGACGTCGGGATGGACGATCACGATGAGTTCGCGTCCGGTGTTCTCGCTCCGGCCGAGGATGGTGTTGATGCGGCGCTGCAGCTCCACGCTCATGGACTCGGCGCTCTTCACCATGCCGCGTCCCTGGCAGTAGTGGCAGGGCTCGTTGACGGTGATGTTGAGGCTCTCGTGGAGGCGCTGGCGGGTCATTTCCATGAGCCCGAGCTGGGAGATCTGGAGGATCTGGGTTTTGGCCTTGTCGTTGCGGAGCCGTTCGCGCATGACTTTGTACACCGCCATCTGGTCGCGGCGCGATTTCATGTCGATGAAGTCGATCACGATGAGACCGCCGATGTTCCGCAGCCGGACCTGTCGGGCGACTTCCTCGGCGGCCTCGATATTGGTCTGGAGGATCATTTTGTCCTGGGTCTTGGCGCGACCGGTGTTCACGTCGATGGCGATGAGGGCCTCGGTTTCGTCGATGACGAGGTAGCCTCCGTTGGGCAGCCAGACCTGGCGGTAAAAGGCGTCGTCGATCTGTTTCTGAATGCCGAGCTTTTCAAAAATGGGGGTGGTTGTCTGGAAATGCTGGATGCGCTTGCGGGAGCGGCGGGAGATCACTCCGATGAGGTCTTTCATGCGCTCGGCGGCGGCCGCGTCGTCACAGAGGACTTCGTCGATCTCGTCGGTGAGGAAATCTCGCACGGTGCGCTCGATGAGATCGGGCTCCTGAAAGACGCAGTAGGGTGCTTTTTCGGTGGCGGCTTTCTCCTCGATCTGACGCCATTCTTCGAGCAGGATGGCGAGGTCGCGGACGAAATAACGCAACTTTTGTCCGGCGGAGACGGTGCGGAGGATGACGCCCATTTTGTCCGGAATGGTGAGCTTTTCCCCCATGATTTTGCGGAGGCGGGCGCGTTCCTTGGGATCTTCGATCTTGCGGGAGATCCCGAGTTGGTCGTTGCGTGGCATCAGGACCATGTAGCGTCCCGGCAGGGAGATGTTGGTGGTGATGCGCGGCCCTTTCGTGCCGATGGGGCCTTTGGTGACCTGCACGAGAACTTCGGAACCGACGGGATAGAGGCCGGGGATGTCCTTCGACTGGATGCGGCCGCCGTGCGATTTTCCCTTCCCGCCGCGACCGCCTTTGCCCCCCTTGCCGGAGGCCTCTCCGTTGGGACTCTTGCCGCTGCGTTGGATCTCTTCCAGCGAGGCGTCGAGGGCTTCGGGAATGGCGTCCCAGAAGTGCAGGAAGGCGTTTTTTTCGAGACCGATGTCGACGAACATCGCGTTCAGCCCGGGCTCGATATTGCGGATGATGCCCTTGAAAATGGAGCCGACGATGTTCTCGTCGTTGACCCGTTCGACGGTGTACTCCTCGAGGGAGCCGTTTTCGAGCAGGGCGACGCGGGTTTCCAGTTTTTCACAGTTGACGACGATTTTATTGCCTTCGCCCAGTTGTTTGGAGCCGAATAGTTTACGAATTTTGTTGAACATGATGTCTTAAATGGATGGTAGAAGGTTGGGAGGGGACGAATCGCCGCGAGCGGGTGGAGGGCCGGTGGCAATGGTAGCAATGGAGGGAAGGCGGGCATGAGGTCAATCCTGCCGGTTTTTTTTCTTCTTGAGCCACCGGAAGGGACGGAACTTGGGTGCGGGATTGGCGT
>CAYLJC010000555.1:0-2497 GCA_964383345.1 uncultured Akkermansia sp.
CGTCTGGAGGATGAGCGCGGTGACGAGAACCCGGACACTTTGCCCGAGAATCGTCCCCATGGAGAAAAGAACCGTGACGAGGCGTCGCACCCCCTCCCCGAGCTGGTTCCCCATAAAATCGTAGGGGCTGTAGATCTCCCGGCGATAGTAGAGTGGCACGAGCCAGTAGCCCACGAGGAATCGCGCGATGACGGAGCCGATCCCCCACTGCAGGTAGGTCCAGTCCCCCTGAGCGGCGAAGACGACGCCGGGGACGCCGATAAAAGTGAGGGCGCTGATCTCGGTGGCGATCATCGAGCCGCTCACCGCCCACCAGGGCATCGTGCGGCCGCCGAGGAAAAAGTCTTTCACCGTCGCCGTCTTGCCGGCGAGCCGGTGCCCGATCCAGGTCGTCAGGATCATGTAAAATGCCACAACGAACCAATCGAGGGCGGTGAAGTGATGCGCGATTTCCTCTGCGGGCATAATAGAGCGGAGCGTAAGCGCGTGAGGGGGCGCTTGTCCAGCGACTTGCGCCCCTTCCGCCATCCCGCCAGAGCCACCACGAGCCCATGCTCCGACGGGAAAACGCGTGGCGGAGCGAGGAATCAGAAATTCTCGCAATTTCTCATTTTCATTCTTGCGCATTTTCTCAAAAACAATTATTAATTATGAAAATTAGAACCCGATCTTGTTGCCGATATGAAAATGCACCTCACCGCCACGCTGACCCGCTCGAGTTTTTTCCTGCTGGCCCTGGCCGCTGGCTTCGTCGGTTATTTCATCGCGGAGGAACTGGGGGCGGGAATGCGGACGGACCTGTCGATACATCCACCCGAGCCGCCGGTCCGACTCCAGGAGGATCTCGTCCTCGACGCCGAGGCCCATCTCCTCGCCCGGGCGGAGTCGCCGGTCGATTTCGTCGGCGACGCCCTCGGGATTTTCTACATTTTGCAAAAAGACGGCCGGATTCTCCGGGTCGCTCCGACGGTCGGCGGCGACACCTCCGCCACGATCTACGCCGAATTCGCCGATGCTGACACCGATCCGGAGATCGGCTTTTCCAGCCTGGGCCTCCACCCGGGTTTCCTCGACAAGGAGAACCCCGGCTACGGTCGTCTCTACGTGGTCGCCGCCGAGAAAAGCGGCAGCGGAACGGCCGATTTTGTTCCGGCCTTCGGCGGCGGGAGCGAGGACCATCAGGACGTCGTCTACGAGTACACCGTCGAGGATCCGCTCCTCCCCGCCTTCCGCGGGACCCGCCGCGAAATCATGCGTCTGAGCCAACCCGGCCGCGAACACAATCTCAGCAGCCTCAGCTTCGATCCTCTCGGTCTCCTCTACCTCGGCGTCGGCGACGGTGCCGCCGGGGAAACGGGCGAGGATCAGCCTTCGCGAAACGCCTCGACCCTCTCGACCGCCTTCGGCAAAATCCTCCGGATCGATCCTCTCGGGAACGATTCCACCAACGGATCCTACGGCATCCCCGAGGGGAATCCCTTCCGGCTCGTCACCGAAGCGCTGCCCGAACTCTGGGCCTTCGGGCTGCGGGCGCCTCGCGATCTTTCCTTCGATCCTTTCCGCCGCACCCTCTGCATCACCGAGCGGGGTGCCCGGGGCCGGGACGAAATCCATCTCAGTGCTCTCGGCGGCGAGCATTTCGGCTGGGATCTGGACGAGGATTCCGCGAAAATGAACCCCTCGATGAGACGCCAGTTGGCGGAGATCACCACCCCGCCGCTGCTCGCCCTGGACCAACAGCAGGGACCGATCGGCCGCGCCGCCGGCAGCCTCGTCTACCGCGGGGAGAATTTTCCCGCTCTCGCCGGACGCATCGTCTTCGCCAGCCAGGACGGACAACTCCTCGCCGCCCGCCCTTCCTCCTCGTCCGACAGCCCGGCGGTGGAACTTTCGCGGCTCCGTCTCGCCCCCCTCGGCGAAGAAGAAAAAATCACCACCCTGCGCACCGGTCCGCTCGGCGAGCTGGTGGTGCTCTGCGAAGACGGGGATGTCTATGAGTTCCGCAAAGGGGCCTCCCTCGGCACGGACGGCTCCAAAAGCCGAAGTCTTTTCTGCCTCATCGAGGCCGCGACGGTTCCCGGGAGTTGATCAGAATCCCGCCGCGCCGGGCGTCCTCGGAAAAGGAATGACGTCGCGGATATTCGCGACCCCGGTCACGAACATCAGGAGTCGTTCAAAACCGAGCCCGAATCCCGCGTGAGGCACCGTTCCGTAGCGGCGCAGATCGAGATACCAATCATAGTGGGACTCCTCGAGTCCGTGTTCCGCAAGATTGGCCCGCAGCACCTCGAGCCGCTCTTCGCGCTGGCTCCCGCCGACGATTTCGCCTATCCCCGGAACGAGGAGATCCATCGCCGCGACCGTCTTGCCATCGTCGTTCCGACGCATGTAGAAAGGTTTGATCTCCTTCGGGTAGTCGTAGACCGTCGTGGGACGGCAAAAATGTTTTTCGGTGAGGTAGCGTTCGTGCTCGGACTGGAGATTGAGTCCATACTCG
>CAYLJC010000556.1:0-2478 GCA_964383345.1 uncultured Akkermansia sp.
AGACGCCGAGGTCGGGACCGATCTGATCATCGGCCCCGAGGCGCGCAAACCGCTGCATCTGAAAATTCCCTTGTTTGTTTCCGACATGAGTTTCGGGGCGCTCTCCGAAGAGGCCAAGATCGCGATGGCGAAAGGCGCCGAGTTGGCCGGGACGGGAATCTGCTCGGGAGAAGGAGGAATGCTCCCGGAGGAGCAAATGGCCAACAGCCGCTACTTCTACGAACTGGCCTCCGCCAAATTCGGCTACGAAGATTCTCACATCGAAAAAGTCCAGGCCTTTCACTTCAAAGCGGGGCAGGGCGCGAAAACCGGCACTGGAGGGCATTTGCCGGCGAACAAGAACATCGGCAAGATCGCCGAGGTCCGCGGTCTTCCCGAAGGCACTCCGGCGGTTTCCCCGCCGACCTTTCCGGATCTCGTCACCGTGGCCGACTTCAAGAAATTCGCGGATCGGGTCCGCGCTCTCAGCGGCGGCATCCCGGTGGGTTTCAAAATGAGCGCGCAGCACATCGAGCGGGATATCGACTTCGCCATTGCGGCTGGCGCGGACTACATCATCCTCGACAGCCGGGGTGGAGGCACGGGTGCGGCACCTTTGCTTTTCCGCGATCATATTTCGGTTCCCGCGATTCCGGCGCTGGCGCGGGCCCGCCATCATCTCGACCGGAAAGGGGCTTCGGGGCGGGTTACTTTGATCATTACCGGCGGACTGAGAACCCATCCGGATTTCATCAAGGCCCTCGCCCTGGGTGCCGACGGCATCGCCCTCGCCAACTCCGCGATGCAGGCGATCGGCTGTATCGGCGCGCGCATCTGCCACACCAATCTCTGCCCGACCGGAATCGCCACCCAGAATCCGGAACTGCGCCAACGCCTCAAAATCGGTCCCGCCTCGGAAAAACTCGCCCGCTTTCTGGAAGGGTCCGTCGCCCTGATGCAAGTCATGGCCCGCGCCTGCGGACACGATCACCTCAACCAATTTCACAGAGGGGATCTGGCCAGTTGGGAACGCCGCACCGCCGAATTGGCGGGGATCGAATGGAGCGGGTATGACGAGGCGCGTCCGATGGCGTGACCGCAGTCGACCTCCGTCACCGCGTCACTCGATCGGCTGTGATTCGGGCCGGGGCACCTGAATGGGTTTGCCGCAATGGGTGAAGGGGCAGGGCATCTCGGTGCCGAACTGTTCCGGAGTGGCGGAGAGCTTGCGGCGGCAGTGCGGGCAGAAGAACTTGAGGATGTCGGAGGGCAGCTTGATGTCCTGCGGAGCGGGGACCATGAACTTTTTCCCGCAATCGGGGCAGTCCATGGCGTGGTGGAACAGTTCCTTTCCGGCGGAGAGCCGCGCGGAACAGTGCGGGCATTCGAATCGAAGGGGCATGGCGGTCGGGGAAGCCCATTGATAGCGCCCCTTGGTCCGCTCGGAAAGCGGAAAGTTGATGCGGGTCGCATTTCACGCTATGGAGAGCGTTTTACCATGGCGGAACTCCAAATCGACTCCTACTGCGGCGGCATTTTCCAGACGAACGGCTACCTCGTGCGGGTGGCGGGGCGGGCCTGGCTTTTCGACGCACCCGAGGGCGTCACCGACTGGCTCGGGGAAATGGATGTCCGTCCCGACGGTCTCCTTCTCACCCACCAGCACCACGATCACATCCTCGACGTTGGTCGCCTCCGGGAGACTTTCGCCTGCCCGGTCTATGCCTGGGCGGAACCGTCGGAGGAACTCACCCTCTCGAAACGACTGGAACAAATGATGGGCGTTCCCTGTCCCATCGACCCATACACCGTCGATCACCTGCTGGCCGGGGAAAAAGAGCTTCGCCTCGCCGGCCTGGCCATGGAACTGCTCCCCGTCCCGGGTCACTCTCCGGACAGTGTTTGCTTCCGCATCCAGGGGTATCCGCTCGTCATCGGCGGGGATGTCCTTTTCGCCGGGAGCATCGGACGGACCGATTTCCCGAACGGGGATCACGAGCAACTCCTCGCCGGGATACGGGAAAAGCTCTGGCCGCTCCCGGACGAAACCCAGGTGCTGCCGGGGCACGGTCCGGCCACGACGATAGGGGAGGAAAAGGCGACCAATCCCTTTCTCTCGTGACGAGGTCCTGTTGCCCCCGGCGGGAAAGAGTCCGGAGAAACGTCAGTCTTTTTTCTCCAGCGGTTTCTTTTCGAGGACTTTGTCGATGAGACCGTATTCGGCGGCGGCGGCGGCGGGCATGTAGTTGTCGCGGTCCGAGTCGCGCTCGATGTCTTCGATGCTCTTGCCGGTGTGGTGGGCGAGGATGGCGTTGAGGCGCTTTTTCAGGGAATACATGAACTCGACGGTGCGCTCGACGTCGGAGGCGGTGCCCTGGGCACCTCCCGAGACCTGGTGAATCATGATGTGGGCGTTGGGAAGGGCGTAGCGTTTTCCCTTGGTTCCGGCGGTGAGGAGGACCGCCCTGGCGTCGATGTGGGCGGGTTCGGCCTTCTCGC